>NZ_BDLP01000039.1:0-21593 GCF_001950415.1 Roseomonas sp. TAS13 | reverse complement strand
GAGCCGCGCGCAAGCTGCGCGCGGGCGGCAGGGGTCCACATGGGCCACCTCGAAGGACGTCAGACACCCTCCGAACGCGCAGAACTCCCGCCGCTCACCCCGCCTCAGCCGTTATGAAACGGGTTCTGAGACACGAGACATCATGACCTTCAGCTACCAGAACCCGGACCGCAGCCGGACCAGCGCCGCCCTTTTCGCCAAGGCCAGCGAAGTGATCCCCGGCGGCGTCAACAGCACCGCCCGCGCCACTTGGTCGGGCTGGGACCCCTATCCGCTCTTCATCTCGCACGGCACCGGCGCGCGCCTGACCGATGTCGATGGCAACGAGTACATCGACTACCTGCTCGGCCTTGGCCCGATGCTGCTCGGCCACCGGCCGCCGCGCGTGACCCAGGCGGTGGTGGACTGCATCCAGGAACGCGGCACGGTCTTCGCCTTGCCGGCGGCGGAGGAGACCGATCTCGCGCGCAAGATCATCGCCGCCATTCCGAGCGTGGAGCAGGTCCGCCTCTGCAACACCGGGACCGAGGCCGTGCTCTACACCGTGCGTCTCGCCCGCGCCTTCACCGGCCGGCGCAAGGTGATCCGCTTCGAGGGCATGTATCACGGCTTCTCCGACGGCGTTTACTGGAGCAAGCACCCGGATCTGGGCCGTGCCGGCCCCGATGCCGCGCCGCGCCCGGTGCCGCAGGGCCCCGGCATGCCGGCGGGCATCGACCAGTCTCTGATCATCCTCCCCTGGAACGACATCGCCGCGCTGCGCGAGGCGCTGGAGCGCGAGGGCGACGACATCGCCGCCGTGCTGACCGAGCCGGTGATGTGCAACACCGGCTGCATCCTGCCGGAGCCCGGCTACCTGGAAGCGATGCGCGACCTGACGCGCAAGCACGGCGCGCTGCTGATCTTCGACGAGGTCATCACCGGCTTCCGCATCGGCCTCACCGGCGCGCAGGGGCATTACGGCGTCACGCCGGACCTATCGGTCTTCGCCAAGGGCCTCGGCGGCGGCTTCCCGGTCGCCGCCATGGGCGGCCGGCGCGACATCATGGCGCTGGTGGCCGAGGGCCGCGTCTCCATCGCCGGCACCTACAACGCCAATGCCATCGCCGTGGCGGCGGCGAACGCGGCGCTGGACGAACTGGCCCAGCCCGGCATGTACGAACGCCTCTACCGCGTCTCCGACCGTCTGCGCGAAGGGCTGCAGCGCCTGGTGCGCGACCTGCGCGCCCCGGCCCATGTCGTCGGCCTCGGCCCGGTCTTCCAGCTCTGGTTCTCGCGCGAGCCGATCCGCAACTACCGCGACGCGGCCCGCCATGCCGACCACGACGCCTTCCGCCACTGGTGGGAGGGGATGCTGGAGCGCGGCGTGCTGTTCCACCCGGGAGCCTACGAGAACCTCTTCGTCTCCTTCGCCCATACGGAGGACGACGTGGATCGCACGCTTGAGGCCGCCGAGGCCACGCTGCGCGAGATGCTGGTCGCCTGAGCGCTGCCCGCTTCCTGTGACGCCAGGGGCGGCGCACCGCCGCCCCTGGCATGGCGCGCCGCGCAGCCGGCACGGAGTTCCCCATGTCCGCGATGATCCTCACCTTCTGGATGCTCAACATCCTGCTCGACACCGGCGGGCAACTGGCCTTCAAGGCGGCCGCCCGCACCGGCGGCGACGGCATGGCACGCTGGCGGGCGATGGCGGCGCGGCCCTGGCTCTGGCTCGGCCTCGGCTGCTATGTGGCCGAGTTCGTGGTCTGGCTGGCCTTCCTGTCCCTGGTGCCGCTGTCGGACGGCGTGCTGCTGGGCTCGGTGAACATCATCGCCATCATGATCGCCGGGCGCTTCCTGTTCGGCGAGGCTCTGACCCGGCTGCGGGTGGCGGGCATCCTGCTCGTCGCCTTTGGGGTGGCGGTGGTGGGAATCGGCTGATGCGGCGCTTCTACCTGCTGGGCTTCCTGCTGCTGCTTTCCTTCGACGCGCTGGCGCAGATCAGCTTCAAGTATGCCGCCATGGGCGCGCTGCCGGTCACGGCCGACCTCGCCTGGCTGGGCCGGGTCCTGGCGCAGCCCTGGGTCTATGTCGCGCTGTGCGGCTATCTCGGCGCCTTCTTCACCTGGATGGCCCTGCTCCGGCACGCGCCGATCGGCCCCGCCTTCGCCGCCTCGCATCTGGAGGTGCTGGTGGTGATGGTGCTCGCCGTGCCGCTTTTCGGCGAGCACCTGGGCTGGGCGCAGATCCTGGGCGGCACGGCGATCCTGGCCGGGATCGTCTGCCTGGCCCTGAGCGAGACGGACGAACCGGAGGCCGGGGCGGCGGGCACCCACGCCGGGCCGGGGCCGCATCGGAACGGGATGCCATCGACAGCCCCGTCGCCCGGCGCCGTGCCGGGTTGATTCCCACCGCCATGGCTCCTTCCCGGCTTCCGCCGCGTTCCCCCTGGCGCGAACTGCCTCCGACCGCGGGTCTGCCGGTGCTCTGGCGCGACCTGCGCCCGGGCGGCGGTGCGGGAGGGATGGAAGCGGCGCTGGCGGATTTCCTTGGCCTGGAGGAGGTGTTGCTCACCTGTTCCGGCACCGCGGCGCTGATGGTGGCGCTACGCAGCCTGATGGCGCGGAGCAGCCGGCGGCGCGTGGCGGTGCCGGGCTTCACCTGCCCGCTGGTGGCCATCGCCATCCATGCGCTGGGTCTGGAGGTCTGCCCCTGTGACACGCTCCCCGGCACGGCGGAGTTGGACCCGGACAGCCTCGCGCCGCTCTGCGACGAAAGGCTGCTGGCGGTGCTGCCCACCCATCTCGCCGGCCGGGTGGCCGCGCTGGACGCTGTGCTGGCCCTGGCCGAGGGATGCGGCGCCTGGGTGATCGAGGATGCGGCCCAGGCGCTGGGAGCGCGGGCAGGGGGCGTGCCGGTCGGTCTGCGAGGGCATATCGGCTTCTTCAGCCTGGCGGTCGGCAAGGGCCTGACGCTCTATGAGGGCGGCGTGCTGGTCAGCCGCGATCCGATCCTGCGCCAGGGGCTGCGGGACAGCGCCGCCGCCATGCTGCGCCCCGACCGGTGGATGGAGGCACGGCGCGGCCTGGAACTGCTCGGCTACGGGCTGCTCTACAACCCGCTGGGCCTGACCATGGCCTATGGCCGTGGCCTGCGCCGCGCCCTGTGTGCCGGCGACACGGAAGCCGCGCTTGGCGACCGCTTTCCACTCGATGTGCCGCTGCACCGCGTGGGCTCCTGGCGGCAGGCGGTGGGGCGCCGTGCCCTGGCGCGCCTGCCTGACTTCCTGGAAGCGACCCGGCGGCAGGCGCAGGGCTTCGCCGCTCGCCTCGTCCCATGTTCCGGCCTGCGGGTGCTCGGCGACCGCCCGGGGGAGCGGGGCACCTGGCCCGTCCTGGTGCTGGTGTTCGACCGCGCCCGGGATGCCGAGGCCGCGCTGGCCCGGCTCTGGAGGGAAGGGCTGGGCGTCAGCCGGCTCTTCGCGCGCGCCCTGCCGGACTATGCCTATCTCGGCGGCATCGTCCCGGATCGCCCCTGTCCGCGGGCGCGCGACTTCGCGGCGCGTAGCCTCAGCATCGGCAACAGCCTCTTCCTGCGACCGGAGGAGCAGGAGCGGATCCTCTCGGTGCTGCGGGGCGGCGCGGGTTCCGCCTGACTCGCGAAGCCGTCCCGGATTTCGCCATGGGGCCGCGCGACAGCCACCTTGCCCCTGGCACCGGAGGAGGCCAGGGGTGACGCGCCCCGGCGGACGTTCCGCACGCCGCTTCCAGGCTGCCGTTCAGGCGAGGAGCAGCCAGGCCAGGCTGCCCAGCCCCGCGAGCAGGCAGTAGTAGGCAAAGGGGTTCAGGGCCCAGGCCTCGTGCTCGCGGAAGTAGCGCATCAGGAAGGCAGTGCTGAGCCAGGCGGTGACCCCCGCGACGGCAGCGGCCAGGACCGAGAGGCCGAAGGTGCCGGGCGGGATGGCCGCATGCAGCAGCTTCGGCACCTCCAGCACGGTCGCGCCCAGGATGATGGGCGTGGCGATCAGGAAGCTGAACCGCGCGGCGCCCTCGTGCCCGACACCGCGCAGCAGGCCGCCGACGATGGTGGCGCCACTGCGCGAGATGCCGGGGATCAGGGCTCCGCATTGCCAGATCCCCACCACCAGGGCGTCCATTGGCGTGAGCGAGGACATGGAGCGCGGCGCGGTGGCGCGCCCGCGCAGCCTTTCGCCGAACAGCAGCAGCAGCCCGTTGGCCGCGAGAAAGGCCGCGGCTGCCACGGGGGAGCCGAACAGGCCCCGCAGCGAATGCTCCAGCACGAAGCCGACGATCACCGCGGGAATGGTCGCGATGACGATGAGCAGGAGCAGGCGCCGGTTCTCCCGGACCTTGCCAGCCTGTCCCGCCCCCAGCACGCCCCGGATCAGGGCCAGCCAGTCGCGCCAGAAGTAGAGCAGCAGCGCCAGGGCGGTGCCGACATGCAGCATGACCAGGAAGGGCAGGAATTCCGGCGCGCGCTGGTCCAGGTTCCAGCGCAGCAGGGCCGGGAGAAGGACGGCATGGCCGAGGCTGCTGACGGGAAACAACTCCGTCGCGCCTTGCAGGATCGCGATCAGAATGGCCTGGAGGGTTGTCAAGAAAAGCTGCTCCTGCTGTCCGGCACCCGGGCCGGCCGGGGATGGAGTTGGCCCGGGTGCGGGTATTGGTGTGAGGCCGGAAGGGCAGGGGGCCGGATGAAGCCAGGCCTGGCACGGGCCGGTCCAGGAGTGATCCCGGACCCGGTGGAACGGGCGCGTGGCATGACCGCACCGGGGCACATGCCGTCGGAGCCGTGGCCTGCCCCGAAGGACACGCCATCGCTCCGCGGCGACGGGTGCCGCGCGCTTCAGTCAGGCTCCGCGGTCCGCCTCCCGCTCCTGTGGCAGAGCGCGGCCGTGACGCCCGCGTCGGAGGTGGAACGGAACATCGTCGACGCCTCTGCGGCCCGGAAGGACCCGCACCATGGGGGCGGCGACATTGCCACCTCCTCGCCGGGTGATGTGCTTTTCCCAATAAAGCGTGAGCGGGGCCCGGCGGCGGCGCTTCCGCATGGCCGCAACGCCTGCCGGTACTGGCGGCTGTGGTGCCGCTTCCCAGGCGCGGGCCCGGCTGATAGGCCAGGGCTGGTACCCCGGTTCGGGTGGTGCCGCCGCTTCCTGCCAGGACCCCTCCCGTGAGTCTCATCGCGACGATTCTCTCCCTGGGCAGCGGCCTCCTGGCGGTGATCGTCCTGGTGCAGGTCATGGCGGCCCGCACGGGCCTGCCGGACGCCACGGTCCTGTCGCTGGCCGGCATCGCGCTGGGCAGCCTGCTTCCCTTCGCCGCGGCCATTCTGCCGGGGCCGGTGCAGGATGGCCTGTCGTTGCTGTTCAGCCCCAGCCTGCCGGCCGAGGCCTATCTCTGGGTCTTCCTGCCGCCGCTCCTGTTCCAGTCGGCGCTGTCCATCGAGTTCCGCGAGATGCTGCCGGACCTGGGGCCGATCCTGCTCCTGGCCGTGGTGGCCGTCTTCGTGGCCACGGCCGTCATCGGCTTCGCCATGGCGGCGGTCACGGCGCAGGGGCTGACGGTCTGCCTGCTGCTCGGCGCGATCATCGCCACCACCGACCCCGCCGCCGTCATCGCCGTGTTCCGGGAGGTCGGGGCGCCGGGGCGGCTCATGCGCCTGG
Organism: Roseomonas sp. TAS13; assembly: GCF_001950415.1. Taxonomy (NCBI): domain Bacteria; kingdom Pseudomonadati; phylum Pseudomonadota; class Alphaproteobacteria; order Acetobacterales; family Roseomonadaceae; genus Roseomonas; species Roseomonas sp. TAS13. Next base: position 15,928 of record NZ_BDLP01000039.1, on the reverse strand, counting down.
TCTCCGGGGAAAGCCTGCTCAACGATGCCGCCGCCATCGCCATCATGAGCGTCCTGCTGGCGATGCTGAGCGGCGATGCGGCCGCGGCCTCGCCCATCGCCGGACTGCGGGAACTGGCCGTATCCCTGGGGGGTGGGGCCGTCTTCGGCATCGTCGCCGGCCGGATCACCGCGGCGCTGCTCCCCGCCCTCGGCGGGCTCGCCCTGGCGGAGGCGGCCCTCACCCTGGCGCTGCCCTATCCGCTCTACCTGCTGGCCGACCGGGGGATCGGGGTCTCAGGGGTCGTGGCCGTCGTCGCGGCGGGCCTGGTGATCAACGCGCTGGGCCGCACGCGGCTTTCGCCCCGGAACTGGACGCATCTCCAGCTCATCTGGGAACAGCTCGCCATGCTGGCCGGGGCGATGATCTTCCTGCTGGCCACGCTGCAGGCCCGCCACCTGCTCGGCGGGATGGAACTGCACGACCTGCTGCTGCTTCTCGTCCTCGTCGTGGCGGCCCTCGGCGCGCGGCTGCTGGTGCTCTTCGGCCTGCTGCCGCTGCTGGGCTGGCTGCGGCTCGGCGCGCCGGTGAGCACGGCCTACAAGCTGGTGATCGCCTGGGGCGGCCTGCGCGGGGCAGTGACGGTGGTGCTGGCGCTGGGCCTGGCGGAGAACCCCGTCCTGCCACCGGAACAGCGGCTCTTCGTCGCCCGCTTCGCCACCGCCTTCGTGCTCTTCAGCCTGCTGGTGAACGGCACCACGCTGCGCTGGGTGATCCGTATGCTGGGCATCGACCGCCTTTCGCCGCAGAACCAGGCCCTGCAGTGGCAGGCGGTGCATCTGGCGACGACCGAGGTGCTGGGACGGATGGCCGAAACCGCCAGGACCTTCCATCTGCCGGAGGAGATCGCCCGACAGGCGGCGGCGGAATACCGCACCGGCATGGAAGCCGGGCTGGCGCAGGAGGATTTCGACCTGGCCCTGCCCGAGCGGGACCGCCTGATCATCGGGCTGGTCACGCTGGCCACGCGCGAGCGCAGCCTGATCCCGCTGTTCAGCAGCGGCGTCATCTCCATCCGCAACCTCGATACCATGATGCGCAACACCGGCGACATGATCGATGCCGCGCGCCGGGAGGGCCGCCTGGGCTACAACCGCGCCGCGCAGAGGATCCTGCAATCGGGCTGGACCATGCCGGTCCTGGAATGGCTCGACCGGCGCCTCGGCCTCCGCCGCCCGCTGGAGAATGCGCTCTCCGACCGCTTCGAGCTCCTGCTCTGCCGGCGCGCGGTCCTGGAGCAGCTCCGCCGCTACAACCAGGCCTCCATCGGCCCGCTGCTGAGCGGCCGCATGACCGTGCTGCTGGACAGCGTCCTGGTGGGCCGGATCGAGCGCCTGGACCAGGCCGTGGACCAGATGCGTGCCCGTTTTCCCGACATCACCGCGACGCTGGAGAAGCGGCTGCTGCTTCTGCAAGGGTTGCGCGACGGGGCCAGGGTGATCGACCGCATACGGGACGAGAGCCTGATCTCGCCGGAAGTCGCGGACCGGATCCAGCGCACCATGCGTGCCTCCTGGCGCATCGCGCTGACCCGGCCGCCGCATCGCCGCGACGGCCGGGAAAGCCGGCAGGACGAGGCGCCGAAGGCCGCGCCCTGACCGCGGCGGATGGCCGGCGCGGCCGAATTCGAGTTCCGGGGCCGCGGGACAGCGGGAGGCGGCAGGAGCGGAGATGGAGAGGATCGGTCCCCGGGGTTGCATTCCGGGCCGTCTGGAACGACGTCCCCGCGCCTTGCCCCCTCCGCCCATCCTGTGGCCATGTCGGCCGGATACCTCCCCCTTTCCCGAACACGGATCGCAGCGAGCACCATGACTGGACCGAGACCCCTCTCCGCAGCCGCACCGGATGGCGCGGCCAGGCCGGACGGGGGCATGGCGGCGGACCCCACGGAAGAACCCGCCACGGAGGTGCCCATCCCTCCGGATCTCGCCCCGGCCACCGCCCCGCGCGGCAGCGTTCCGGCCAGCCCGGCGCCGCAGGACAACGTGCTCGGCGGCATCCTGCTGATCCTCGGCGCGGTCACGCTCTTCTCCTGCTCCGACGCGGTCTCCAAGCATCTTCGCGGCACCCTGCCGAGCGGCGAGATCGTTTGGATCCGCTATCTCGTCTTCGTGGCGATGACGCTCGCGCTTCTGGGAAGGAACCGCTTCCGCGGCCTGCACGCGCGGCGGCCTGGTTTGCAACTGCTGCGCGGGCTCTGCGTCCTCACCTCCTCCGTCCTCTTCGTGATCGGCCTCGGCTACCTCCCGCTCGCCGAGGCCACCGCCATCAACTACGTGGCGCCGACCTTCATCACCCTGCTTTCCATCCCGGTGCTGGGGGAGGTGGTCGGGCCACGCCGGTGGATCGCGCTGCTGGTGGGCTTCGTCGGCGTGCTGATCGTGGTGCAGCCCGGCGGCGGCACCTTCCAGTGGGCGGCCGTCCTGCCCTTGCTTACCGCCGCGGCCTGGGCGGGCGCGGTGGTGATCACCCGCCGCATCGGCGTGGCGGACCATCCCGGGACCACGATGTTCTGGACGGCCTGCACCGGCTTCGTGGCGCTGACCCTCTTCCTGCCCTTTGATTTCCGCATGCCGACGGGTTGGGAGTTCGGCCTCGGACTGCTGCATGGCGTGCTGGGCTCGGCGGGGCAGATGCTCGTGGTGCAGGCCTACCGCCAGGCGCCCGCCTCGGTGCTGGCCCCCTTCTCCTATGGCCAGATCGTCACCTCCGCCTTCGTCGGCTATGTCGTCTTCGGCGCTTTCCCGGGGCAGGCCATGCTCCTGGGCTCGGGCGTGATCATCGCGAGCGGCCTCTACACCGCGCATCGCGAAAGGCTGCGGGCGCGGGAACGGCGGGGAGAGGCCGGCTGAAGGCCGGCGGCCCGTCGCGGGCGGCCGCATGGCTTCGCGGAACCTGTCCGGCAGCGGATGGCGGTCCGGCCCGGGCGAAGCCTGCCGGGCCAGGATGTCCGTGCCAACCCGGAAAGGCACCGCGGCGTTTGGCCAGGGCCCGTCCGAGGATGCCGACCGCATGGCCCCTGCCGCCCACCCGCCGCCACGCAGCGGCACGCTCCCCCGTATCTGCTACGGGCTGGACGGGCTGAACGTCTTCCTGGCCGATTTCCAACCTGTCCGTCACCGGCTCGCTTGCAACCCTGCTCTGGCTCGTCGCGATCCGCCGCGAGGGCCAGGACGCCAGCGCCTGGAGCTTCCTGAAGCTCGGCGCCCTGGTCATGCCGCCGGCGCTGCCGCTCTCCCTTGCGGCGCTGATCCACCGGCCCTTCTAGGGTGCAGGGAAAGCCGGCCTTCAGTGCCCCGCGCTGAGGCAATCCCGGTGTGCCTGGGCACCGGCGACGTAGGCGTCGAACTGGTCCTTCGCGGCGTAGTTCGCCTCCGTCTGCCGGGCCTGTTCCGCGCAGAAGGCCGCCCTGTCGGCCGGGCTGGCCGGAGTATTCGCCGTGCGGAGCCCACCGGAGCATCCCGCGAGCGCGCACAGGATCAGCGGATAGAGCCAACGCATGAAGAAACCCCGGAAACACAGAGCGTGGATTACTGCCGTCCCATGCAGTGCGTCACAAGGTCCCCCAGGGTTCCATCCCTCATGTGCCGGGCGCGGGGCCGGTTACGATCGCGAGCGGACCGATCGTGTCACGGCAGACACCTCTGCAACTGGGGGAGGGTATCACGGCGTTCCCGGCATGAGGATTTCATCCCGATCGTACCATTGGTATAGGCGGCCTTCATGCCTTCCAGCTCCCCCCGTAGCCCTGCCTGCGTCCGAATTGCGCCCTGCACCAGGGAGCGAGGGGCATCGGGGCGACGCCGGATAGCCGGCGTGGCCTTCCAGGCCAGGGTCACTGGCGATGGCCGGTCCGCCCGATCCTCCGGACAGGCCAGCCGCCCGGCGGACAAGGCGCCGGTGGAGTCCCGATCGTCATGACAGACCAGAACGAGGACCGTCCCTGGACGGAGGCCGACCGGCTCGCGGCTCTGGACTGCTACGCCATTCTCGACACGCCCCCGGAGCAGGATTTCGACGACCTCGCCCGCTTGGCCGCCGATTTGCTCGAGGCGCCCATGGCCGCCGTGAACCTGATCGCGAAGAGCCGACAGTGGTTCAAGGCGGAAGTCGGCCTGGGCGTGCGGGAGATGCCACTCGACAACTCGATCTGCTCCCGGATGATGCTCCAGCCCGGCGAACTGGTTGTCCCGGACCTCCTGGAGGACCCCCGCTTCAACTGCAACCCGCTGATCACCTCGGAACCGGGGCTGCGGTTCTACGCCGGCCATCTGCTGGAAACCCCGGACGGACTGCCCCTGGGCACGCTCTGCGTCCTCGACACGAAGCCCCGGCCGGAGGGCCTGACGCCCCGGCAGCGATTCGTGCTCAAGACCCTGGCCCGCCAGGTCATGAGCCAGCTGACCCTCCGCCTGAGCTTGGCGCAGCAGGCCCGGTCGGAGGCGCTCCGGCGGCAGATCCTGGACAGCGCCACCGACTTCGCCATCATCAGCACGGATCTCGCGGCGCGGGTCACCGGCTGGAACACCGGAGCGGCGAATATCCTGGGCTGGACGGAGGCCGAGATGCTCGGCCGGGCGGCGGACGTGATCTTCGTGCCGGAGGACCAGGTGGCTGGCCTGCCGGAGGCCGAGATGGAGCGGGCGACCCGGGACGGCCGGGCCGCCGACGAACGCTGGCACCGACGCAAGGACGGCTCCCGCTTCTGGGCCTCGGGCGAGATGATGCAGCTCCGGGACGAGCGGGGCGCCCACACCGGCTACCTCAAGATGTTGCGGGACCGGACCGAACAGCACTTCGCCGGCCAGGCGCTGCAAGCGATCAACGAACGCTTCCGCCTGGCGCAGCGGGCGACCCGCGACGCGATCTGGGACTGGAGCTTCGCGGACAACAGCGTGCTCTGGAACGAGGCGCTGGAAGATGCCTATGGCTGGACCCCCGGGCAGGTGGAGCCGACCGGGGACTGGTGGATCGCCCAGATCCATCCCGGGGACCGGACGCGGGTGGATCGCAGCATCCATGCGGTGATCGACGGCACCGGCACGGGCTGGACGGAGGAATACCGCTTCCGCCGGGCCGATGGCAGCTACGCGGACGTGCTGGACCGCGGCTACGTCATCCGCGACGCGGAGGGACGGCCGGTCCGCATGATCGGCGCCCTGCTCGACCAGAGCGAGCGCCGCCGGGCCGACGCCGCCCTGCGCGACCGGGAGAACCGACTGCGGCTGGCCACGGCGGGGGCCCGGATCGGCACCTTCGACTACTGGGTGCGGACGGAGGAGCTGACCTGGGACGACCGCTGTCGCGCGCTGTTCGGCCTGCCGCCCGGGGTGCCGGTAAGCTACGAGGGCACCTTCCTGGCGGGACTGCATCCTGAGGACAGGGTGCGGGCGGACGAGGCGGTGCGGCGGTCCATGGACCCGGCGGGATCGGGCCGCTTTGCCGCCGAGTACCGCACCGTCGGGCTGCGGGACGGGATCGAGCGCTGGGTCTCCGCCCAGGGCGAGACGCATTTCGAGGATGGGCAGCCGGTGCGGCTGATCGGAACCGTGCTCGACATCACGGACCGCAAGAGGGCCGAGGAGGCCCTGCGCGAAAGCGAGACCCGGTACCGCACCCTGTTCAACTCGATCGACGACGGCTTCTGCATCATCGAGTTCTTCGACGGGCCGCACGGACCATTGAGCGACTACGTTCATGTCGAGGCCAATCCCGGCTACGAGCGGCATACCGGCATCCCTGACATCGTCGGCAGGACGATCCGGGGCTTCGCATCCGACGAGGCGGATGGCTGGGTCGAGCTCTACGGAGGCGTGCTCCGCACCGGCCAGCCGATCCGCTTCGAGCGCTACTTCGCCGCGGCGGGACGCCATATCGAGGTCTCGGCCGCCCGGATCGAGCCGGCGGGCCGGCGGCAGGTGTCGGTGCTGTTCCGCGACGTGACGTCGCGACGGGAAGCGGAGGCCGCCCTGCGCGCCAGCGAGGCGCTGGCGCGGGAGAACATCCAGCGCGTCCAGCTCGCGCTCGCGGCCGGGGCCATCGTGGGCACCTGGTTCTGGGACCTGCCGACCGACCGCTTCACGGTGGACGAAGCCTTCGCCCGCAGCTTCGGCCTCGATCCCACGCTCGGGCGCGTCGGCCTCAGCCTCGAACAGGTGGTCGCGACCGTCCATCCCGACGACAAGGCGGGCCTCATCGCCGCCATTGAGGACGTCATCGCCCGCGGCGGCGCCTATGCCCACCAGTACCGGGTGCGGCGCAACGACGGGCAGTACTACTGGATCGAGGCAAATGGCCGCGTCGACCACGCGCCCGACGGCACGCCGTTGAGCTTTCCCGGCGTGCTGGTCGACGTGGAGGAGCGCCGCGCCATGGAGGCGGAGCGCGACCGTGCCACCGCCGAGCTGCGCGCCCTGACCGAGACGCTGGAACAGCGCATCGCCGAGCGCACGGCCGACCTGCTGCTCGCCGAGGAGCAGCTGCGCCAGAGCCAGAAGATGGAGGCCGTCGGCCAGCTCACCGGCGGTATCGCGCATGACTTCAACAACCTGCTCACCGGTATCATCGGTGCGCTGGAACTGCTCAGCACCCGCGTCGCCCAGTGGCGGTACAAGGACGTCGATCGCTATGTCGGGGCCGCCCAGGGCGCGGCAAGGCGGGCCGCCGCCCTGACCCACAGGCTCCTGGCCTTCTCGCGCCGGCAGACCCTCGACCCCAAGCCGACGGACGTGAACCGCCTAGTGGCGGGAATGGAGGAGCTGGTCCGCCGCACCGTCGGGCCCTCCGTCGAGCTGGAGGTGGTGGGCGCGGGCGGGCTGTGGCCGACGCTGGTCGATCCCAACCAGCTGGAAAACGCGCTGCTGAACCTGTGCATCAACGCGCGGGATGCGATGCCCCATGGCGGCAGGCTGACCATCGAGACGGCCAACCGCTGGCTCGACGAGCGCACCGCTCGCGAACGCGACACCGCGCCGGGGCAGTATATCTCGCTCTGCGTCTCCGATACGGGCATGGGCATGGCGCCCGACGTGATCGCCAAGGCCTTCGACCCGTTCTTCACCACCAAGCCGCTGGGCCAGGGCACGGGGCTGGGCCTGTCGATGATCTATGGCTTCGCCCGGCAATCGGGCGGGCAGACGCGTATCTACTCGGAGGTCGGACAGGGCACGATGGTGTGCCTGTACCTGCCGCGGCACCTGGGCGAGGCCGAGGTGGCCGAGCCGGTGCCCGAACTGGCCGAGGCGCCCCGGGCGGAACTCGGCGAGACCGTCCTCGTCGTGGACGACGATCCCACCGTGCGGATGCTGGTGATGGAGGTGCTGGAGGAACAGGGCTACGCTGCCATCGAGGCGGGCGACGGCGCCTCGGGCCTGCGGGTGCTGCAATCCGATGCCCGCGTCGACCTGGTGGTGACGGATGTCGGACTGCCCGGCGGCATGAACGGCCGGCAGATGGCCGATGCGGCCCGGGTCGGACGGCCGGGGCTGAAGGTGCTGTTCATCACCGGCTATGCCGAGAACGCCGTGGTGGGCGACGGGCACCTGGAGCCGGGCATGCATGTCATGACCAAGCCCTTCGCCATGGAGGCCCTGGCCAGCCGCATCCGGGAACTGATCGCGGCAGGATAGGCCGCCCCCAGGCCGCGTCCGCTTCGCCGGGTGGCATACGCATGGTGGACCGGGCCTGACGGCCGGGCCTCCGCCGCATTCCGCTCCGCGCGATGCCCGCCGGGGCTTGAGGCCGGGTGCCGCATCGCGTTACGCTTCCCGATGCCGTCATTCCAGCATGTTCCTGGTATCGCGGCCGGCCTGTTCCATCGGGTCATGGGCCGTGACGCCTTGCCACAGGGCGTGGCGTGCGGCTCTTCCGGATGCCGAACGGGCCGGTCGGGGCAGCCGGGCGCGTGCCTGCGTTCGCCCGTGCCGGGAGCATGTCGGCCAGGGGGCATGTTGATGGGGCATCTGATCGTACGGCGCATGTCCGGTCCGGACGATCCAGCGAAGGGCTGATCATGAACTACGTTCCGAAGACCAACGACATCGCCGGGCTGATCGAGGCCGACCGCGCCCATGTCTGGCACCATCTTTCCCAGCACAAGGCCTATGAGACCGTCGATCCGCAGCTGATGGTCGAAGGCCGGGGCATGCGCGTGTGGGATGCCAAGGGCAAGGAGTATCTGGACGCCACCTCCGGCGGGGTCTGGACGGTCAATGTCGGCTATGGCCGTGAATCGATCGCCGATGTGGTGCGCGAGCAGCTGGTGAAGCTGAACTACTTCGCCGGCGCCAAGGGTAGCGCGCCGGGGGCGGCCTTCGCGAAGCGGCTGATCGAGAAGATGCCGGGCCTGACCCGCGTCTATTACTCGAACTCTGGTTCCGAGGCGAACGAGAAGGTCTTCAAGATGGTGCGCCAGATCGCCGCGCGCCATCACGGCGGCCGCAAGTGGAAGATCCTCTATCGCGAGCGCGACTACCACGGCACCACCTTCGGCGCCCTGGCCGCCTGCGGCCAGCCGCAGCGCAATGCCGATTACGGCCCCTTCCCCGAGGGCTTCGTGGAGGTGCCGCACTGCCTGGAGTACCGCAGCCAGTACCCGGATGCCGCGGATTACGGCATTGCCGCCGCCAATGCGATCGAGGAGGTCATCCTGCGCGAGGGGCCGGACACGATCGGGGCCATCTGCCTGGAGCCCATCACCGCCGGCGGCGGCGTCATCACCCCGCCGGCCAGCTACTGGCCGCGCGTGCAGGAGATCTGCCGCAAGTACGACGTCCTCCTGCATATCGACGAGGTGGTCTGCGGCCTGGGCCGGACGGGGGCCTGGTTCGGCTACCAGCAGTATGGGGTGAAGCCGGATTTCGTGACCATGGCGAAGGGCCTGGCCTCGGGCTACGCAGCGATCTCCTGCACCGTGACGACCGAGGCGGTCTTCGACCTGTTCAAGGACAATGCCGCCGATCCGATGAGCTACTTCCGCGACATCTCCACCTTCGGCGGCTGCCTCGCCGGCCCTGCGGCGGCACTGGAGAACATGCGGATCATCGAGGATGAGGGCCTGCTGGAGAACACGACGGCGATGGGCCAGCGCCTGCGCGGCAACCTGCTGGCCCTGATGGAACGCCATGCGGTGATCGGCGACGTGCGCGGCTGCGGCCTGTTCCAAGGCGCCGAGCTGGTGGCGGACCGCAGGACCAAGGAGCCGCTGGCCGAGGCCAAGGTCCAGGCCGTGGTGGCGAAGTGCATGGAGGCCGGCGTCATCATCGGCGCCACCAACCGCTCCTTGCCGGGGCTGAACAACACCCTGACCCTCAGCCCCGCCCTGATCGCGACGGAGAAGGACATCGACCGCATCACCGATGCGATCGACCAGGCGCTGACCGCCGTCACCGCCTAGCATCCTGCCCGTGAGGCCCGCCGCATCGGCGGCGACCTTCGCGGGCCGGCAGGCCGCTGAAAGCAATGGTTCGTATCACGCCCAAGGAGGCCGCCGCCCGACAACCGGCCTCCTTGGGCTATCGGCGCCAATGCTGCGCCCCCGGGGGATGTCGACACGCGATGCATCCGATCAAACGCCCCTGGAGCCAGCGAGGCTGGCGCCGCTGACCGGCCAATGACAAGACAGACGAGGGGACCAAGGAAACCATGGTCGGAAGCAACAGGCATAGTTCCGGCGGCCGTATTGGCGTGGTCGGCAGCAACATGGTCGATCTCGTGACCTATATCGATCGCATGCCCGAGGCCGGGGAAACCCTGGCGGCCCCGTCCTTCTCGATGGGCCATGGCGGCAAGGGTGCCAACCAGGCCGTCGCCGCCGCCCGGCTGGGGGGCGATGTGATGCTGGTCAGCCGTGTCGGCGACGACCTTTTCGGCGAGGGCATGATCCGCAACTTCCAGGAATCCGGGATCGACGCGCGCCATGTCCGTGCCGTGCCGGGCACGCAGAGCGGCGTGGCGCCGATCTTCGTCGAACCTTCAGGCGAAAACCGCATCCTGATCGTCAAGGGCGCCAACGAGCACCTGCTGCCCGCCGATGTCGAGGCGGCGGCGGAGGACCTGCGGCGATGCAGCCTGATCCTGCTGCAACTCGAGATCCCACTGGAGACGGTCTACCACACCATCGACTGGGCGACGCGGGAAGGAATCGAGGTTCTGCTGAACCCGGCGCCGGCGACGCCGGAGCTCGATGTCGGACGGGTCCTCGCCGCCACCTTCCTCGTGCCGAACCAGACGGAGCTCGCCATCATGACCGGCCTGCCCACCGCCACGCGCGAGGAAGCGGAGCGGGCGGCGAGGGTGCTGGTGGAGAAAGGCGTCCGCACGGTGATCGTCACGCTGGGGGCCGAAGGGGCCCTGCTGGTGACGGCGGAAAGGGTGCGGCATGTGCCGCCCGTGACGGTCCGGCCGCGCGACACCAGCGGTGCCGGGGACGCCTTCATCGGCGCCTTCGCCCAGCACTACGTCCGCTCGCGTGACATCGAGGCCGCCATGGCCTGGGGTGCCACCTATGCCGCGGATTCCATCACACGCCCCGGCACGCAGAAGGCCTTCGCGGATGCCGCGGGCTTCGAGGCCTTCCGCGCCGGCCTGACCGGGGCGCGCGGAGCGTTCTGACAGCTCGGCGGTCACTGTTCGGCGGGCAGCCCTCATGGCTTCGGCGCCAGTGCAAGTCTCACCTCTCCGATGAAGCGGCGGCCGAGCGGTGAGAGCGGCTTGCGGTTCGACCAGAAGGCCCAGGCGGTGGCAGGGATGGCCGGCTCGAAGGGACGGATCTCCAGTGTTCCAACGGGTGGGTGCCGGGCGGAGAAGGGATCGACCACGGAGACGCCCGTGCCGGTCCCGACCAGGGCGCAGGCGGTGCTGCAGGTGCGGACCTCCGCCCGGAACAGGAAGGGCTGCCGCGCGGACTGAAAGGCATGACGCACAGCAGCCCCCATGCGCGTATCGGCATCCAGCGCGACCAGGCTGTGTGCGCCCAGATCCCCGGGTGTCACCACGGCAAGCCCGGCGAGCGCATGGCCGGGCGGGCAGATGGCGACCATCCGCGCCTCGGCCAGCACCTCCACCTCCAGCATCGCCTGAGGCCCCAGGCCGAGCCCGATGCCAAGATCGGCGGCCCCGCTTTCCACGGCGCGGACGACGTCGTTCAGGTCGCGGATGTCGAAATGGATCTTCAGCTTCGGATGGCGCCGGGCGAAGCCGCCCAGCACCCGCGGCACCACGCCCTGTCCCAGGGGCGGTGTCGAGAGGATGCGCAGGCGGCTGGTCTTGGCCTCGCGCAGGTCCTGCAGGCGATCCGTCAGCGCCGCATGCAGGGCGAGCAGGGGCTCTGCTTCCTCCTGCACGATGCTCGCTGCCTCCAGCGGATGGAGGCGGTTGTTGACACGCTCGAAGAGCGGGAAGCCGAGCTGCGCCTCGATCTGGCGGATGGCGGTGCTGACCGCGGGCTGCGAGAGGTTCAGGTGCCGGGCTGTGGCCATGGTGGTCTGGAAGCGGACCATGGTGCGGAGGATTTCCAGCTGGCGCAGCGTAAGCATGCGGCAGCCTATAAACAAACCATATAACTCCGGCAATTATTCCATGGCATTGGCCCTTGTGCTGCCCAGAAACGCTTCGCATGATCGGAGCGCTTCCGGCCAACAAGGTTCCCGCCATGCCCCGCATCCTCCGCCTCGCCGCCGCCCAGATGGGACCCACCCAGCGCGCGGACAGCCGGGAAGCGGTGCTGGCCCGCCTGATCGCGCTGCTGGAACAGGCGGCAGGCCAGGGGGCGCAGCTCGTGGTCTTCCCCGAACTGGCCTTCACCACCTTCTTCCCCCGCTGGCTGCTGGAGGGGGCGGAGCTCGACCAGTACTACGAGACAGCCATGCCCAACCCCTCGGTGCAGCCGCTCTTCGACCGCGCGAAGGCGCTGGGTGTGGGCTTCTATGTCGGCTATGCCGAGCGCACACCGGAAGGGCGGCGCTTCAACAGCGCCATCACCACCAGCCCCGATGGCAGCATCCTGGCCAGGTACCGCAAGGTGCACCTGCCCGGCTCGGTGGAGCCGCGTGTGGGGGACCGCTTCCAGCAGCTGGAGAAGCGCTACTTCGAATACGGCGACCAGGGTTTCGAGGCCTTCCGGGGTCCGGAGGCCTGGGGCCGGCCGGTGATGGGCATGCTGATCTGCAACGACCGCCGCTGGCCGGAAGCCTGGCGTGCCTATGGGCTGCAGGGCGTGGAGCTGATGCTGATCGGCTACAACTCCGCCGCCTATGACCCGAATGGTGGCAGCACCGAGAACGAGGAGATCCGCACCTTCCACTCCAACCTGGCGGCGCAGGCCAATGCCTACATGAACGCGACCTGGGCGGTGAGCGTGGCCAAGGCCGGCAACGAGGACGGGTCGGGGTTGATCGGCAGCTCGGTGATCGTCGATCCGAACGGGGTGATCGTGGCGCAGGCCAAGACCCTGGGCGACGAGGTGGTGGTGGCCGACTGCGACCTCGACACCTGCCGCCAGGGCAAGGAGAAGATGTTCAACTTCGCCGCCCATCGCCGCCCCGAGCACTACCGCCGCATCACCGAGCAGGTCGGTGCCATCCTGCCGGATTGATGCGCGCAGGCGCTGGCAGCCACGGGCTGCGCGGGGCGGCTGCGACCTGCCGGGCGATCCGGCGGATCTGGGATCTCCCCGAGGCACGCGCGGCCTTCGAGGGCTGAACCCGCACCGGGCGATCCATTTCGCAGGAAAGGCTTCCGGCATGTCCCGTATCCTGGTGATCAACCCGAACAGCTCGCCGAGCTGCACCGACACGATCCGGGCCTCGGTGCAGCCCCAGGCCATGGCGCACGGGCCCCGGCTGGAAGTGACCGGCCTGCCGGAAGGTCCACCCGCCATCGCGACCTGGCAAGACTGGCACGCAGTGGCCGAGCCGCTCTGCCGTCTCGTGGAGGCGGAGCCGGCCGAGGCCTATGTCATCGCCTGCGTCTCCGACCCGGCCATCGACCTGCTCCGCAGCGTGACCCCGCGGCCGGTTCTCGGCGCGCTGCGTTCCGGCATCGCCGCCGCGGTGGCGCGGGGCGAGTGTTTCGGCATCATCGCCTTCGTCGAGGCGAGCGTGCAGCGTCAGCGCCGCGTGTTGCAGGCCATGGGTCTGGAGGCGCGCTGCGTCGCCAGCCTGCCGCTGAACCTGCCCATGGAGGTCCTGACGGGCACGGAAGGACCCCGGCCCCGCCTGCTCGAACTCGGGCAGGCGCTGAAGGCGCGGGGGGCGGACAGCGTGATCCTCGGCTGCGCCGGCATGGCCGGGCACCGGCGCTTCCTGGAGGATGCGCTCGGCCTGCCGGTGATCGAGCCCTGCCAGGCGGCCGTCGCCCAGGCCCTGCTCGCCACCCTGGCATAGTCCCCCGCACCGGGCACAGGGACCACGCTCCGGGAAGACGCGGGCACCCCGGCCCCATGCACCCCGCCGGCGAGCCTGTTCTAGCCCGCGCCCTCCCTGCGCCCGAACGGCCGCTTGCGGTCGCCCCGGAGCGTGCAGGCGGCATGGATCAGCGCAAGGTGGCTCAGCCCCTGCGGCGTATTGCCGAGATGGTCGCCGGTCCGGGGGTCCGCCATCTCGCTCATGATGCCGACCCCGGGGGCGACGGCGTCGAGCGTGCCGGTGAAGACCGCCTCGGCTTCCGCGTCGCGGTCCAGCATGGCCAGGGCCTCGGCCATCCAGAAGGAACAGGCCAGGAAGGCCCCCTCTTCCCGTTCGGCGCCGGAATAGCGGTAGAGCAGGGCGCCCCGGCCGAGTTCCGCCCGGATCGCGTCCAGCGTCGAGGACAGGCGTTCCCGTCCGTCGAAGCCGAAGCGTACGGCCAGGGTCAGCGAGGCATCCAGTCTCTCGGTGCCGGGGAAGAAGGTATAGGCGCGGCGCTTCTCGGACCAGCAATGCGTGTCGATCCATGCCGCGATCCGGTCCCGCTCGCGCTGCCAGCGCGGCACGCAGGTGGAGGGCAGGTGCCCGGCCTCCGCCAGCTCCACCGCACGGGCGAGGGCCTGCCAGGCGCTGATCTTGGACATGGTGTAGTGCTGCGGCTCCTCCAGCTCCCAGATGCCGGAATCCTTTTGCCGCCAGCGATCGGCACATTCATCCGCCAGCCCGGACAGCACGCGGGCGCTGCGCTGGTCGATGATATGGCCGTCGCCGACGAAAAGCGCCGCCGTCTCGAAGATGTCGCCATAGACGCCGTGCTGGTGCTGGTGCGCGGCGGCATTGCCGATCACCACGGGGCCGGAGCCGCGATAGCCCGGCAGCGCCTCGATCACCCTTGCCTCCGGTGCCTTGTCGCCGCAGAGCGTATAGAGCACCCGGGGACCGTGCTCGCCCAGCCGCTGCATCAGCCAGGTGAAGGCGGCCTTGCTTTCCGCCATGGCGCCGATGCGGAGGAAGGCGTTCACCGTATAGGCGGCGTCGCGGATCCAGGCATAGCGGTAGTCGTAGTTCTTGTCGCCGCCGATCCGTTCCGGCAGCGCGGCCGTGGCGGCCGCGGCGATGGCGCCGGAGGGTGAATAGAGCAGCAGCTTCAGGGCCAGGGCGCTGCGCCGGACCGCCTCCCGGTGCGGACCGTCATAGCGCAGGTCCCCCGCCCAGCTGCGCCAGGCCTCGTCGCTGGTATCGATCCGCGCATCGATCTCCTCGATCGGCAGCACGCCCAGCGGCTCGTCCTCGGCAGCCAGGAGGGCGACGGTGGCACGCTCGCCCTCGGACAGCGTCACCGTGGCGGTGATGCTGCGGTCCTGCTCCTCCAGGATGCGGATGTTCGGCGTGCAGCGCATCATCCCGAGCAGCGGACCGACATGGAAGACGCAGCCGTTCGGGTTGGGCTGGAGCCAGGGCGAGGCCGTGTCTCCGCGCGTGCCGAAGACCGCCTGGATATGGAACCGCACCGTTCCGGCGAGGCCCTCGATGCGCCGGGCGAACTCGCTCCAGGGCAGGCGCCCGGCCAGGCTGCTGTTCAAGGATTCCGTGACCCGGACGCGCCCGTCCGGGGTGGTGACCAGCGTCTCCAGGATGTTGCTGTCCGGGCGATAGCGCCGCTCGACCTCGAAGGCACCCTCGGGGCGAATCTGGAAATAGCCGCCCTCTCCGGGATCGAGGATCCGGTCGAAGAGGGGCGGTGAGTCCATGTTGGGCACGCACCACCAGCCCACCGCCCCATCCGGCGCGATCAGCGCCACGGACCGCCCGTCGCCCAGCGCGGCATAGTCCTGGATGGGAAAGCCGGCGCCCTCGGGCGGGCTTTCCGCCGGGGCGGGAATGGAGATCCGGTGCATGTCTCGTTGCATCGTCTGTCTGTGGGGAGCAAAGCGGGAAGCGCAACCGCCCCAGTGGCACGATGCCTGCCGGAAAGACGCGGAACCGGGTGCCGGCGGCCGCTTGATGCCGCGCGATGCGCCCCCAGTTGCCCTGCATGGAACCAGCCCCTCCCAGGCCCCCTTCCAGCGCCCCGGCCGCGGACCGCAATGGCCCGGACGCGATCCGCCTCGTCCTGCTGCACTTCCTCGGCGGCAGTGCCCGGGAATGGCAGGAGGTGACGCGGTGCCTGGGGGAGGGGGTGCGGCCGCTGGCCCTCGATCTGCCGGGCTTCGGCGCAGCGGCGGCGGAACCCGGCTACGCCGTCGCCGACATGGCGGATCGCCTCGCCGGGATCATCGCCGCACAGCTCCCTAGCTGCCCCTCTGGCTGTCCCCCTGGCTGTCCCCCTGGCCGCTGGGTCCTGGTGGGGCACAGCATGGGGGCCAAGCTCGCCGCGGTGCTGGCGCGAAGGGCGCTCGACGGGGAGGCGGGGCTGGAGGGCCTGGCCGGGCTCGTCCTGCTGGCGGGTTCGCCCCCTTCGCCCGAACCCATGGCGGAGGCCCGCC
>NZ_BDLP01000038.1:0-22129 GCF_001950415.1 Roseomonas sp. TAS13 | reverse complement strand
ACCGCAGAACCTTCCGGACCACCTTTCGCGAAATCCCGAGCTCACGACAGATCGCCTTGATCGACTTGCCCTGCACCCGGTGCAGGCGCCGGATCTTTGCCACTGTCTCCACGACCAGCATCCCAGCACTGGCTCCCGATCATCCCGGAAACCACTGTGAACCCCGCCGTCAGTGGGGTCCCGTTTGGACGCCGATCACCCCTCCAACAGGGTTCCTATTCCATGCCGATCCACATGGAAACCCCACCCCGTCGCCGCGGCAGACCACGCAAGGCACACCCCACCGAGCCGGCCACCGCCCCATAGCAGCCGGACTGGGGAATTTTCGTCCAGCCGTTTTGGGGAACTCACGAGTAGCATTGACAAACCTTACCGCTGGACCAAATCCGCCAACGATCGCCCTCGCCCTGGTCGCCCGGTGTGGGTTGCCGCGCAGCCAGGGCGCCTATCTCCAAGCTGGCTGCCCGGGCGCGAAGCGCAGCCGCATGTAGCGGATCACCGCCTCCAAAGCCTTCGGATCGAGCGTGCTGCCGAAACCCGGCATGGCGACCGGCTCTTCCGTACCCCAGGCATGACCCGGAATGCCATTCCGAACAGCCTGGACGACGTTGTTAGGGCTGGCAGCGTGCAGATTGGTGTTCAGTGCCAGATGCGGGATCCGCAGGTCGCCGCCGTGACAGGACGCGCAGGCGCCCTCGAAGACCTGGGCGCCGAGGGGCTCGGCCCACGCAGCTTGTGCAAGCGCGGCCTCCGACGCGGCGATGACGGGTTCTGGATCGGCGTTGGCCGTGCCCGAACCCAGGCTCGCGAGATAGGTCGCCATCGCCCGTATGTCCGCGTCAGGGAGATCGCGGAAGGATTCGATCACATGCGCCATCGGCCCTGCGGCGGAGCCGTGATCCCGTGAATGCCCCGTGCGGAGGTAGCTGTAGTAGGCCTCCCGCGTCCAACCCACCGGGGACATCGACGCGGCGCTGAGCGCGGGTGCGTGCCAGCCATCCGCGAAGCCGCCCGACAGGTGCGAGGCCCCGGTCCGTTCCGCGCCGAGCGCGTTGCGGGGAGAATGACAGGCGGAACAGTGCCCCAGCCCTTCGACGAGCTCGGCGCCGCGGTTCCATTCCGCGCCGCGGTCAGGATCCGCCGGCCGTTGCGGCCGCAGGAACAGGGCGTTCCAGGCCGCCATCATCGGGCGGATGCCGAAGGGGAAGCGCAGATCGGTCACCGGCGTCCTGGCGGGCGAGGCCGGCTGCGCCGCCAGATAGGCGTAGAGCGCCTGGATATCCGCCTCGGCCGCCTTCGCGAAGGATGTGTAGGGATGGGCGGGATACAGGAGGTGGCCGTCGCGCGACACTCCCTCCCGCATCGCCCGCGCGAAGGCGGCGTAGCTCCAGGCCCCGATCCCCGCAGCGGGGTCGGCGGAGATGTTGGAGGCATAGACGACGCCGAAAGGCGTCTCGGTAGGTCGCCCTCCACCGAAGGCCATGCCATCGGTGCCGACATGGCAGACGTTGCAGGCGCCGGCCGCGGCGGCCAGTCGCCCGCGCTCGATGGTGGCGGCGGAGTACAGATCGGTGCCCGGACGCTCGATGGGTGCGATCGCGGGACGCCATGGCAGAATGGCCGCACCGGCGGCCACCACCCCGGCGACGAGCCCCCGCAGTGGCCACTTCCAGCGAGCGCCGCGCGGCGGTGCCACGGGCGCCGGGGGCGTGGGAGGGGGCAATGGGTTGAGCGCGGCCCGGACCTTTTCCGGCGTCAGCGGGAGTTCGCGGAAGCGGACGCCCGTCGCGTCGAAGACGGCATTGCAGATCGCGGCGGCGCTGGGCACGGAGGCGGATTCCCCCGCGCCGAGCGGCGGGTCATCGGGCCGGGGCACCAGCAGCACGTCGATCTCCGGCACCTCGGGGAAGGTGATGATGGGATAGGCGCCCCATTCGAGGCTCGACACACCGGTTTCCGAGAAGCGCACCTGCTCCTTCAGGACCCGGCTCGTGGACTGGATGACGTTGCCGTGGATCTGGTGTTGCACGCCGGCGGGATTGATGACTTGGCCGGTGTCCTGGCCGCAGACCACCCGCGTGACGGCGATTTCCCCGGTCGCGGTGTTCACCGCAACATCGGTGACCCAGGCGGCCCAGGCCGCGGCTGTGCCGGGGAACTTCCCGTGCACATAGACCGCATAGGCGAAGCCGCGCCCGTACAGGATGTCCCCCGCGCGGCCATGGGTGAAGGGTTCCGGGTGCGGGCGCCAGGCCGCGCGCTCCGCCACCGCGCGCACGAGGTCGATCGCGCGCGTGTCGGTCAGGTAGCGCAGGCGGTACTCGATCGGATCGATCCCCGCCGCGACCGCCAGCTCGTCTATGAAGGATTCGTGGGCGAAGGTGTTCGGCATCGCCGACACGCCGCGGAACCACGACGCGCGCGCCAGGGGGGGCATGTCGTGGACGGTGACCCGGAGGTTCGGGATCGCGTAGGGCGGGATTGCGGTCCGGTCGCCCATTTGCGCGATATCGGCGACAGGCGCGACCTTGCCGGTCAGGATCAGCGGCAGGGTCGGGGCGAGATTCGATGGGTAGCGCGTCTCGAAGTCGTAGAAGGCCGGCCCGCCCTCCAGGTCCAGCGCGCCGCGCACGTCGATCACCTGCGCCGCGCCCTTGGGCTCCCAGGCGTGCTCCTGTTCGCGCGTCAGCTGGACCCGCACGGGTGCCCCCACAGCGCGCGACAGGAGCGCCGCGTCGGCGGTCACGTCGTCGGCGCAGTTGCGGCCGTAGCAGCCCGCCGCCTCCAGCCGCTCGACGACGATCGCGTCCTCCGGCATGTCGAGCAGCCGGGACAGGTCCGCGCGCATGGGAAAGGGATTCTGCGTCCCGGACCAGACCGTGAGCCCGTCTGGCCGCCAATCCGCCACGGCGCAGGACGGGCCGATCGAGGCGTGCATCTGGTAGGGCCAGACATAGGTCCGGTCCAGAGGCTTGGCACTGCCGGAGCAGACCTGGGTGATGTCGCCACGGTCGGCCAGGACGCGCGCCGAGGAAGGGTTGTCCCGCAGGGGGGTCTCGGGATCGTTCAGGTCCGGGATGGCAGGCGGCGCGCGCCATTCCACCGCAAGCTTCCGCATCGCCTCGATCGCATCCTCCTCGCGCCGCGCGACGACGCCCAGGAAGTCGCCGATCGCGACCACCGCCACCAAGCCGGGAACATCCGCGACGGAGGCCTCATCCACCGAGACGAGGCTGCTGCCCACATGTGACCCGGCATCGAAGCCGGTGTAAGGCGGGCGCACGACGCGGCCATGGAGCATGCCCGGCACCCGCACGTCGTGAACATAGGTGAAACTCCCGGTGGCCTTGGCCGGGATGTCGATGCGCGGCTGCGCCCGGCCGACCACCCGGTGCTCCGAACGCGGCAGGAGCTGGGCATCGGGATCGATCCTCAGACGGATGGCGCGGCCGGCAACCATGTCGCCGAAGGGTATGAAGGCATTCCCCGGCACCCTCACCGTCACGCTGCCGTCGGAAACCCTGGCTTCCGCTTCAGGCTGGCCGAGCAGCCGCGCCCCTTCCCGCAGGAAGAAGGCGCGCGCGGTGGCGGCGGCGCGGGCGAGCGGGGCGGCGGCGATCTGGATCGTCTCGCTCGCGATCGTCGCGCCCTGATCGGGCGCGGCGGAGGTCGTTCCCAGGACCATTGTCACCCGTTCCACGGGCACGCAAAGCTCCTCCGCGACGATCTGTGCCAGCGCCGTACGGATGCCCGTTCCCAGATCGACATGGCCGTTGAATGCGGTGACACTGCCATCGGCGTGCACGGCGATGAGGATTTCCTCGCCCACCGGCGCCATGCGGGAAACGGTCAGGACATCCGGATCGGCCCGGTAGGAGGCGGCGGCACGGTCCTCGGGTCGTGTCATGGCAGGCTCCCCACATTCTCGGGTCCAGTGGCGGGCCGCAGCCGCCTCGCCGCGGCGCGCACCGCGTTCAGGATCTCGACATGCGTGCCGCAGCGGCAAAGATGGTGGCGCAGCGCGTGCCGGATGGCAGCATCGTCCGGATCGGGGTTCCGTGACAGCAGCGCCACGGTCGCCATGATCATGCCGTTGAGGCAGTAGCCGCACTGCGCGGCCTGCTGCTCGATGAAGGCGGCCTGCACCGGATGCGGCGCGGCCAGGCTCCCCAGGCCCTCCAGCGTGGTGATGTCGCGGCCCACCGCCCGGTGCAGCGGCACCGTGCAGGATCGCGCGACGCGTCCGTCGATCAGCACGGCGCAGGCCCCACACTCACCCAGGCCACAGCCGAATTTCGGGCCGTTGAGCGCAAGGTCGTTGCGCAGGACATGCAGGAGGGGCGTGCAGGGTCGCGCTTCCACGGTCGTCTCTCGCCCGTTGACACGGAGTGTCACCGTGGCCGCGGGACTCAGCACCCGCGACGCCTCGCACCGTGATGTGGGAGGCGGGCTATGCTTCGCCGATCATGCGGCGCAACGTGAAGAGGAGTGCGAGACGCTCGCCGGGATTGAGCTGTCCGAAGGTCTGCTCGGTGATGGTGATGGCGGGCGCAATCATCTCGCTCACCAGCCGCGTGCCTTCGCCGGTGAGGGAGTAGATCACCTTCCGCGCGTCGTCGCGATCTTTGGAGAAGGCGACCAAGCCGCGCGCCTTCAGCCGCTCCACAATGCCGCGGATGGTGGCCTGATCGATGGAGGTTGCCTTGACCAGTTCGCCCTGTGCCTGCGGCCCGCCCTCCCGTAGCGCGCACAGCGTGGCGAACTGCACGCTCGTCAGCTGCGGATCGACGGTGTTCGCCTGGAAGATGGCGAGGTGACGCTGATAGGCCCGCCGTAGCAGATAGCCGACCTGATCCGTGACGACGTAGCCCTCGTTCCGGCCCTCCGCCGCATCGTCTTCCGGAGCCTCTTCCGTCTGACGCACCCTCGACACTCGCTTTCACCTGTATTGGACGTCGCGGAACTATGGCCGAGCGGGGCGGCGTGGCAAGCCGCTCTCGCTTCCTTCCGGACAAGGGGCGCCGGCATGGCGGGCGCAGCACGGCGCCGGACGTGCATCGCAGATCGGCGGGCATGGCGTGACCCCAGAATACATAGCGTGTACGTTATTTTCTTACTTCGTTCCCGCCTCCTGTCAATACGCCGATTTTCTTCTCTTATGCTTCCTAATTAAGCAGGATGGCGCCTGAAATGAAGCATTGAATCTGGCCTTCATTGAATGGTTAATAGCGTACACCCTATGAAGCCGCGGGTGCCCATGTGAGGGCTGGAGGATTGCCTGTATGACCAGGACGCAGCGGATCGCCGTGGTGGGGGCAGGGCTCGGCGGGGCTTGCGCCGCCGCGCTGTTGCAGCGTGCGGGCTTCGAGGTCGCCGTGTTCGAGCAGGCCCCGGCGTTCTCCCGGCTCGGAGCCGGTATCCACATGGGCCCCAATGTGATGAAGATCTTTCGTCACATGGGCATCGAGGACTCGGTGGCGGCGCTCGGCTCGCATCCCGATTTCTGGATGAGCCGCGACGGCGCGACAGGCGATTACCTGTCGCGGATCCCACTCGGCGAGTACGCACTGAAGGAGTACGGCGCGGCCTACGTGACCATCCACCGGGGCGACCTGCACAGGATGCAGATCGCGGCGATCGCCGATGGGGCGGTCCGGTTCGACAAGTGCCTGACCGGTGTCGTCGATGACGGCTCCGGTGTCGAACTGTCCTTCGCCGACGGCAGCACCTACCGCGCCGACATCGTCGTCGGGGCTGACGGCATCAATTCTCGCCTGCGCGAGGCGCTGCTGGGCGTGGAAAAGCCCAACTACAGCGGCTGGGTCGCCCATCGCGCTTTGATCCCGGGCGATCGGCTGGCGAGGTACGGCTTCGACTTCGAGCCCTGCGTGAAATGGTGGACCGACGACCGGCACATGATGGCCTATTTCACCACGGCCGACCGCGGGGAGTACTACTTCGTCACCGGCGTTCCGCATCCGGCCTGGGATTTCGACGGTAACTCCCTGCCCTCCAGCCGCGAGGAGATGCGCGAGGCCTTCGCCGGCTACCACCCCGAGGTCCAGGCGCTGATCGATGCCGCCGACGACATTTCGAAATGGCCCCTGCTGAACCGCAGTCCCCTGCCGGTCTGGAGCCGCGGCCGTATCGTGCTGCTGGGCGATGCCTGCCACCCGATGAAACCGCATATGGCCCAGGGCGCGGCGATGGCGATCGAGGACGGCGCGATGCTGGCGCGCTGCCTGGCTGAAACCGGGCTCTCCGACCATGGCACGGGCTTCCGCCTCTACGAGGCGAACCGGCGGGAACGCGCGTCGCGTGTCCAAGCCGTGTCCAACGCCAACACCTGGCTACGGACGCAGGAGGATCCGGCCTGGGTCTTCGCCTATGACGTCTTCGCCCATCCGTTGTGGAAAGGGGCGGCCACGTGAAGGCGCAGCCCGTCAGAGGCGGTGTCAACACCGGGCTCGGCATGCGCGACTGCGGCGCCGACGGGATGCGGGGCGTCACCACCCGCCGTCACCCGATGGACACGCAGATCGCGGCCCAGCCGGCGAATTCTTTCGAATCGCTCCGAAATACGGCAACGTGTTTTCGTTGGACGAGGCCGTCTCCCGTCTGACATCCCATTGGCGCCCCATCCCCCTCGCATCCATCGGCCCGGAAGCGTCAATCCGTGAGTTCGGGCGGCACCTTCGGAGAACGAAATGGACCATTCCAGCTTCACCGAGATCTGCCTTCACCAGTTGAAGATGTCCGGTGTCCACGAGGGCGAGAAGCTCGTTGTCCTGACGCAAGGTAGCGAGCGCTTGGACTATGCCGATGCCTTCATGGCGGCCGGCCAGCGCCTTGGCGCGCGGATGTATCACATGCGCTTGCCGGCTCCGCCGCCCGTGGGCACCTGGGCCGTGGGCCAGACGGGACTTGCCGCGATGCCCGAGGCCGTGGAGGCCCTCAAGGCCGCGGATATGCTGATCGACTGCATATTCCTTCTGTTCTCGCCGGAACAGATGGAGATCCAGGCCGCGGGCACGCGGGTGCTGACCGCCGTGGAGCCGCCGGAGCTCCTGGCGCGCATGCTGCCGACGAAGGAACTGCGCGAAAAGGTCGAGATCGGCGCCGAGTACCTGTCCCGCGCCAAGGTGATGCGCATCACCTCGCCGCACGGGACCGACGTGACCTACAAGCTGAACACCTACCCGACCGTGGCGGAATACGCCTGCACCGACGAGCCCGGCCGCTGGGACCACTGGCCTTCCGGCTTCGTCTTCACCGGCGGGGATGACGACGGCGTCGATGGCACCATCGTCGTCGCGCCCGGCGACATCCTGCTCCCGCAGAACATGTATGTGCGCGAGCCGATCACCTACACCATCGAGAAAGGCTGGATCCGCGACATCCGCGGCGGTCTGGAGGCCGAGTTGGTGAAGTCCTATATGGCCGCCTTCAACGATCCCCGTGGGATGGGCATGAGTCATGTCGGCTGGGGCATGAACCCTCATGCGAAGTGGCACGGCATGGTCCCCGGTGCCTTTCCGGGCGGCATGGGCATGGAGCCCCGCTCCTTCTACGGCAATGTCATGTTCTCCACCGGTCCGAACAACGAGCTCGGCGGTCCGAACGATACGGCCTGCCACCTGGACATCCCCATGCGCGGATGCTCGCTCTTCCTGGACGATGCCCCGATCGTTCTCGACGGCGACCTGGTCGTGGCGGAGATGAGAATGTCCGCTTCCTGATGCTCCCAGCGGCTCCGTGCTCCCTGGGGCGCGTCCCGCATCCGTACCGCCCCCGTACCGGACCCCCATGACGATGTGCCCGGAAGGCTCGGTCGGCCGGATGTCATCGATGACTAAGGCGGAGACCGTGACGGAGCCATCATTCCTATACCGCGATATTCAACCAGGAGTAGCACCATGCAAATGACACGACGCTTCCTTCTCGGCGCGTCGGGTGCGGTCGCACTGCCCGGCCTGCTGCGTGCCCAGGGGAACAACCCGATCCGCATCGGCGAGATCAACTCCTATACCGCCAACCCCGCCTTCACGATCCCCTACCGTAACGCCATGCAGATGGCGGTGGACGGCGTGAACGCGAAGGGCGGCGTGCTCGGTCGTCCGCTGGAGTTGATCACGCGCGACGATGCCGGCCGCCCACAGGACGCCGTGCGTCTGGCGGGTGAGCTGGTGAACGACGTGAAGGTGGACGTGCTCGCCGGCGCGTACCTTTCCAATGTCGGCCTCGCGCTCAGCGAGTTCGCGCTTCAGAACAAGCGCCTCTATGTCGGCGGCGAGCCGCTGACCGACGCGATGGTCTGGGAGAAGGGCAACCGGTACACTTTCCGCCTGCGCCCCTCTACCTACATGCAGGCCTCCATCCTGGCGGAGGAAGCCGCGGAACTGCCGGCCAAGCGCTGGGCCACCGTCTCCCCTAACTACGAGTTCGGCCAGTCCGGCGTGAAGTGGTTCAAGCAGCTCCTCCTTGCCAAGCGGCCGGACGTGACCTTCGTGGGCGAGCAGTGGCCGGCACTCGGCCGCGTGGACGCCGGCGCGACGGCGCAGGCGCTGGAGGCGATGAAGCCCGACGGCATCTTCAATGTCCTCTTTGGCCCGGACCTCACCAATTTCGTCCGCCAGGGCAACACGCGCGGCCTGTTCGAGAAGCGCAGCGTGGCTTCCCTTCTGACCGGTGAGCCCGAATACCTCGACCCCCTGGGCGACGAAGCACCGGAGGGCTGGATCGTCACCGGCTATCCCGGCGAGCAGATCGACACCCCTGCCCATAAGGCGTTCGCCGCCGCTTATCGGCAGAAGTTCAATGCCAAACCGATGTGCGGCTCGCTCGTCGGCTATTCGCTGATCCAGTCCATCGCGGCCGGCATCGTCCGGGCCGGTTCGACGGAGCAGGAACGGATGGTGGAGGGTTTCCGCGGAGTCCGCTTCGACACACCCGCCGGCACTTGCGAATACCGCGCCATCGACCAGCAGGGCACTCTCGGCGTCTTCGTGGGCAAGACCGCCCTGAAGGACAATGCCGGCGTGCTGGCGGACTGGCGCTATATCGACGGCCGGGACCTGCTGCCCAACGACGATGTGGTGCGAAGCCTGCGCCCAGCGAGCGCGAACTAAGAACGGGTCTCCGGCCGCTCCATGGACAGTATCCTTCCCCAACTGCTGACCGGGCTCACCGGAGCCTCGTCGCTTTTCCTCGTGGCGTCCGGGTTGACGATCATCTTCGGCGTCACCCGGATCGTGAACTTCTCGCATGGCTCGCTGACGATGCTCGGGGCCTATATCGGCTGGACGATCCTGACCCATCTGCCAAGGGATCCCACCTGGTTCATCCTCGGCGTCCTCGCCACGGCGCTCGTCACCGCCGCCATCGGCGCAGCGCTGGAACTGACCGTGCTTCGCCGCATCTACCGCGCGCCGGAACTCTTCCAACTGCTGGCCACCTTCGGCGTGGTGCTCGTGCTGCAGGACGTCACGCTCCGGCTCTGGGGGCCGGTGGAGCTCCCGCTGCCCCGCCCGCGCTGGATGCGCGGCTTCGTGGAGATCGCGGACAACCGCTTTCCTTTCTACGATCTCATCCTCATCGCGGTCGGCCCCGTCGTCCTCGGCCTGCTCTGGCTCCTGATGAACCGTACGCGCTGGGGCACGCTGGTGCGCGCCGCGACGCTGGACCGCGACATGGTGGCGGCGCTGGGCGTGAACCAGCGCACCATTTTCACCACGGTCTTCGCACTCGGCGCCGGGCTGGCGGGGCTGGGTGGGGCGCTGTCCCTGCCGAATTCCTCGGCCAATCTCGGCATCGATCTTTCGGTGATCACGGACGCTTTCGTGGTGGTGGTGGTCGGTGGCCTGGGCAGCCTCGGCGGTGCCTTCCTCGCCAGCCTGCTGATCGGCATCCTGCAGGCCTTCGGGATCGTGCTCGTACCGAAGATCACGCTCGTCCTTGTCTTCCTCGTCATGGCGGTCGTCCTGATCTTCCGTCCCAATGGCCTGCTCGGCCGTGCCCAGACCGAGGCGCGTGAGGCAATCGTGGCTGCCCCGGTGGTGCGCCCTGCCCCACCCGCACTGCGGCTGCTGGGCCTCGCCGCCCTGTTGGTCGCGGTCGCCGCTCCCTTCCTGGTCGGCGAGTACACGCTGATCGTGCTCACCGATGCCCTTGTCGCCATCCTCTTTGCCACTTCACTCCATTTCATGATGGGCCCCGGCGGCATGGCCAGCTTCGGCCACGCGGCTTGGTTCGGCATCGGGGCCTATGTGGCGGGGCTGCTGCTGCAGTGGCTCTCCGCCCCCATGCCGGTCGGCCTGCTGGCGGCGCCTGTCGCGGCCGGGATCGTGGCGGCGGTCTTCGGATGGTTCGTCGTGCGGCTGTCGGGTGTCTATCTTTCCATGCTCACCCTGGCCTTCGCGCAGATCGTCTGGGCCATCGCCTTCCAATGGGTGGATGTCACCGGCGGTGACAATGGCCTGCTCGGCCTCGTGCGCCCGGCCTGGGCGGCGGATGCGCGCGCCTTCTACTGGCTGGCCCTGGTTCTCTCCGTGGGCGTCGCCCTCCTGTTGCGCCGTGCGCTCTATGCGCCCTACGGCTACGCGTTGCGCGCCGCACGGGATTCCACCGCCCGCGCCCGTTCCATCGGGCTGGATGTGACAGGGTTGCGTATCGCGGCCATCGTCGTCGCGGGCAGCGCCTGCGGCTTGGCCGGAGCACTCTTCTCCTACGGCAAGGGAAGCATCTTCCCGACCTACATCACCATCTCCCACTCGGTGGAGGCACTCCTCATGGTGCTGCTCGGCGGCCTCCAGACCATGGCCGGCCCGATCATCGGCGCCATCATCTATACCGGCCTCGCCGACATCCTCGTGCGTTCCACGGACCTCTGGCGCCTCGTGCTCGGCGCCGTCATCGTCTTCCTCGTCATCGCCTTCCCGGAGGGCATCGCGGGCGCCATCCGGCGCCTCTGGCTGCGGGGTCGGGAGGCATGAGCATTCTTGTGGTCGAGGGGCTGGGCAAGTCCTTCGGTGGCGTTCAGGCCGTCAGCGATGTCTCCTTCACTGTTACCCCGGGCGAGATGCTGGCGCTGATCGGTCCCAACGGCGCCGGCAAGTCGACCTGCTTCAACATGGTCGGCGGTCAGCTCCGGCCGGATGCGGGCTCCGTCCTGCTGGATGGCCGGGCCATCACCGGCCTTTCCCCCCGCGCCATCTCCCGCGCGGGCGTCGGACGCACCTTCCAGATCACCGCCACCTTCGGCTCCATGACGGTGCGCGAGAACGTGCAGATGGCGCTGCTGTCTCACCACCGACAGATCTGGGACTTCTGGCGCTCCGTCTCCGGCCTCCATGCCGGCGAGGCCGACGCGCTGCTCGCACAGGTCGGTCTGGAGGCGCAGGCGGACCGTGCGACCGGCGTCCTCGCCTATGGTGATCTCAAGAGGTTGGAGCTTGCCATCGCCCTGGGCAACGGGCCGCGCCTGCTGCTGATGGACGAGCCCACGGCCGGCATGGCCCCTGCGGAGCGCGTCGGGCTGATGAAGCTCACCCGCCGCCTTGCCACCGAGCGCGGTATCGCCGTCCTCTTCACCGAGCACGACATGGACGTGGTCTTCGACGTGTCAGACCGGATCCTGGTGCTGAACCGCGGCACGCTCATCGCGGAAGGCAACGGCACCTCCATCCGCGCTAACCCCGCCGTGCGCGAGATCTATCTCGGCACCGGCGCGACGAGCGGAGGACACTGACATGCTGCTCACCGTGGAGGGGCTGAACACCCATTACGGCCGCGCCCATATCCTGCAGGGCATGAGCTTCACCATCGCCGCCGGCGAGGTGCGCGTGCTGCTGGGCCGCAATGGCGCCGGCAAGAGCACGACGATGAAGTCCATCATCGGCCTCGTGCGCCCGACGAGTGGCAGGGTAACCTTCGACGGCACGGAGATCGCAGGAGAGGAGCCGCACCGCATCGCCCGCCGCGGCATTGGCTACGTGCCGGAGGATCGCCGCGTCTTCGCGGACCTCACGGTGATGGAGAACCTGGAGGTCGGCCGCCAGCCCGCGCGCGGGCCAATGCTGGCCTGGACGCCCGAGCGCCTCTTCGACCTGTTCCCCAATCTCGGCCGCATGAAGGACCGCCCCGGCGGCCGGATGAGCGGCGGCGAGCAGCAGATGCTCACCATCGCCCGAACGCTGATGGGCAACCCTCGCCTCGTGCTGCTGGACGAGCCGAGCGAAGGTCTGGCGCCCGTGATCGTGGAACAGATGGCCAATGCCATTCTGGCGCTGAAGTCCGAGGGGCTGACGATCCTGCTGGCGGAGCAGAACCTTCACTTCGCCGGTGGCGTCGCCGACAACGCGACAGTGGTGGAAAAGGGTCAGGTCGTCTGGTCCGGCAGCATGGAGGCGCTGAAGGCCGATGACAAGGCACGGACGAACTACCTGGCCGTTTAGACCAGATGTCCGTCTGAGGCGGGGGGGGGCCCGCCTCAGACGGACATCTGGTCTAGTCATGTGAATTTAAAGTTCGCTGCATAGATTACGCTCGGTGGCCTGACAGAAGCGCTTGACCGAGGCGAGTATCTCTTTGGCGGATTTGGTCCAGCGGTAAGGTTTCGGGTTCTCGTTGTGACGCTCGATGAAAGAGCGGATGTTCTGCTCGAGCTGGCTGGTCGAGGTGTGCACGTCGCGGCGCAACTGCTTGCGTATCAGCTCGGCGAACCAGCGCTCGACTTGGTTGATCCATGAGGCCGACGTCGGTGTGAAGTGGACGTGGTAGTGCCGTCGGCGAGCGAGCCATCCTCAGATCAACGCGGTTTTGTGGGTAGCGTAATTATCCATGACGATGTGGATGTCGAGGTCGGGGGGCACCTGCGCGTCAATCTGCTTGAGGAAGTCGAGGAATTCAGTCGCCCGGTGGCGCTTACAGCATTTGCTGATCACAATGAGGTGGTCCCCGGATCTCGGACAGGTAGTTAAGCTCGGTTCGCCTGCGAGAAGGACGGACCCGGATGACGGGCAAGCGGACGCGGTATTCAGCGGAGTTCAAGGCGAAGGTGGCGCTGGAGGCGCTGCGGGGTGAGCTGACGACGGCACAGCTGGCGGCCAGGCACGGCATCCATCAGACGATGGTGGGCGAGTGGAAGCGGCAGGCCATGGAGGGCATGACCGGGGTGTTCTCGGGCAAGTCGGCGGCCGAGGAGAGCGCGAGGACCTCCGAGGCGAAGGTTGAGAAGCTGCACGCGAAAATTGGGCAGTTGCTGGTGGAGCGGGATTTATATGAAGAACCTCCCGTCAAGAGGGCAAGCGACACCGCGCCGCCGCCCGAGCTGCGGGGCCGCTTCGGATCTGGTTCGAGCGAGGTCGGTCATCAGCGTGCAGTCATGCGCCCTGCGCATCAACTTATATCCGGCAGCTCCATGACGGCTTGCCACAATCCTGCATGCACGGCCTGACGATCGAAGATGCGAGCCCACACTTTTTGTCGGCACCCGTTGTGCCAATCCCGTTCCCGGAACCCGCAACCCTCGCTCCGGGTCCTCGCCGGACCCGAAGTTCTGGAAGCTGATTCGAGGCGCTATGCGGGGGTCATGCCCAGGTCCTCGTGACCGGTCAGAACACCCTCGGGGATCAGCCCGGTCTCGACATATTGCCACAACGCCACCGCGAGCTTGCGGGCCATTGCCACCAGCATGATGCGTCGGATCCGGGGAGACTGCCCGGCCGTCTTCGTCGCATACCAGCGCGAGAGCTGGCTCTCGGGCTGATACTGCCGCCAGCTCCAGGCGACCTCGATCAGGATACGCCGGGCCCAACTGTTGCCGGCCTTGGAGATGCCTTGGCATCGCGTGACCGATCCGCTGTCATAGGGACTGGGTGTTAGTCCCAGATAGGAGCCGAGGTGCCGGCGACTGGCAAAAGCACGGTTGAAGACCTCACGTGCCAGGGTAGCCGCGCTGAGGCCTCCGATGCCCTTCAGGCGGCAGAGCATTTGCCGCTTGCGTTCGATCGCGGGATCCTGGGCATCAGCCTCGTCGCGTTCCTTCTCCAGGACGCGGATCTGATTCTCGATCAGGTCCAGCCGCACGTATTCCCGCTCAAGCTCCCGGCGCAAGCGCTCCGGCAACGGACAGCCCTCGGCCGTGGTCAGCGCATTGAAGTCGATCCGGGTGCGGCGTCGCGCGGGTTCGACCCCTCGAATGCCCTGCCCGAAGAGCAGCCCCTTGATGCGGTTGATGTGCGCCGTCCGCTCTCGCACCAGGCGGAGACGTTCCCGATGCGACCGGCGTGCATCCTCCTCCTGCAAAGAGGGGATCCGGACAACAGCACAGACATGGTGCTCCCCTCGGTCGAGCGCGATGAGGGCGCGCAGCAGGGTCAGCGCGTCGATCCGGTCCGTCTTGACGCGCCGAGGGCGCCTGTTCACCTGCAGACTCGCGGGGTCAAGCACGCGGCATTCGATACCACGGCCAATCAGCGACCGCGCCAGCCAGAAGCCATCATAGCCCGCCTCGTAACAGACCAGAACACGCGAGATGTCTCCGGCTGCCTTGCGCAGCCTGACCAGCAACCCAGGCAGGTCGCCGCCTGCGATCCGGTGCAGGGAAGGCCGCTCCCGATCCGGGAGCGCGATTGAGACGACCCAGTTGGTCTTGCTCAGCTCGATGGCGGCATAGACGGTCTGTACGGTTGTGCTTTCCTGGTTGTTGACCATGGGCCTCGCTCCTGGGCAGGCGGTGATGCCGACCATCCTATGGGAAAGACCAGGTAGCCGGCCCGCATAGGATCTTTTTGGCGAAAGCGTCCGGACGATGAGCCTGGAACGGCGACGGCAGATGATCGAGCCAGAGCATCCCAGCCTGTCTGTGGTGCGGCAGTGCGAGTTGGTCTCGATCAGCCGCTGCGGGTTCTATCACCGACCCCAGGGAGAGACGCCGCTGAACCTGGAATTGATGCGGCTGATCGATGCGCAGTTCCTGG
This sequence comes from Roseomonas sp. TAS13, assembly GCF_001950415.1. Classification (NCBI taxonomy): domain Bacteria; kingdom Pseudomonadati; phylum Pseudomonadota; class Alphaproteobacteria; order Acetobacterales; family Roseomonadaceae; genus Roseomonas; species Roseomonas sp. TAS13. The sequence continues at coordinate 7,151 of NZ_BDLP01000038.1, read as the reverse complement.
AGACGCCCTGGTACGGATCTCGGCAGATGGCGCGCCATCTCCGGCGCGAGGGCTACGTGGTCGGCCGCAAGCGGGTGCGGCGGCTGATGGCGAAGATGGGCTTGGCGCCGATCTACCAGCGGCCGCGGACGACCGTGCCGAACCCTGAGCACCGGGTGTTCCCCTACCTGCTGCGGGATCTGGTGATCGGGCGCCCGAACCAGGTCTGGTGTGCCGATTTGACCTACATCCCGATGCGCCGGGGCTTCCTCTACCTGGTCGCGGTGATGGACTGGGCGACCCGCAAGGTGCTGGCCTGGCGGGTGTCGAACACCATGGATGTCGAGTTCTGCCTCGAAGCTCTGGAGGAAGCATTGGCCCGGCACGGGCGGCCCGAAATCTTCAATACCGACCAGGGTAGCCAGTTCACCTCGCCGCGGTTCACCGGCGTGCTGCAACGGGCTGGGGTGCGCATCTCCATGGATGGACGGGGACGCTGGATGGACAATGTCTTCATCGAGCGGCTCTGGCGCAGCCTGAAATACGAGTGCGTCTACCTGCACGCCTTCGAGACCGGCTCGGAGCTTCGGGCCGGGCTCGCCAGGTGGATTGGCTACTACAACGCCGGACGACCCCATTCCGCCCTGGCCGGGCGCACGCCTGACGAGGCATATGGGACAGCCGGAATGGAGAGACTGGCGGCCTGACGAAAATCAGAGCCGAGCTTATCACAGCCGCCAAACTGTCCGGCGATTGGGGACCACCTCACTTTCAACAGAGCAAAAGGCGCTATTAATCCAAGCCTCTCGAGGACGAGGGGCGCGTTCCGAATGCAGATCGCGCCCTATGGATCAACTCGTTCAACCTTGAAACCATAGATCCGGGCAGGATTATCGACCAGGATCATACGCCTCTGCGTTGGCTCTGGCGCCCATTTCCATAGCAGCGACAGCAGCACCCGCTCATCAGGCACTTCTGATATCCAGGGATGCGGCCAGTTGCTGGCCCAGAGCATACGCTCAGGGGCCAGCCGTACCAGCGCTTCGGCAAGCTTTCCAATATCCGCGTAGTCGGGACTGCCGCTGCGCGATACCTCGTAGGGCGCGGAGAGCTTCACCCAGCATCGCCCACCCTCCACCAGCCTGCACAGAAGCCGAAAGCCCGGGTGGGAGAATTCCACGGGTTCAAGAAACTTGCCGATATGGTCGATGACCAACGGGCAAGGCAGGTGCCGCAAGCGGTGGGCATGTTCCGGCAGGGTACGACCATCGAGCTGAAGCTGGATATGCCATCCCATGGGAGCGATCCTCGCTGCGAGCGGCGCCAGATCCTCCCAGCGCATATACCCGCCGGGAAGCATATGGAAGCGCAGACCGCAGACCCCAGCCTCCGCCAGTTTCTTCAGCTCACGCTCCGCGACATCCGGCGCCGTGACGGCGATCCCGCGTGTCCGGCCCGGTCCGAGTTCCCGCAACCCATCCAGCATGGCACGGTTGTCAGTGCCATACCCGTTGGCCTGCACGAGCACGGCCCGCTCTAGACCGAGAGCCCGCTGCAGAGCGTGGTAGCGGCTGGCCGGTGCATCGGGCATCGGTCCGGCCAATGGCCAGCGCCGGTCGAAGACATGAACATGGCAATCGCAGGCGGCGGGAGGCAGGGCTTCCATCACGCGGCCCGCAGCCCGAGTTGAAGCAGCCGGTGCGCCGCCTCCGGATTGACCGCGCCCTGCGGCATGCGTCCCGCAATCAGGGCCTCGACTTGCCGAACCGTGTCGAAGGCCTGATGTTGTACCGCCTCGGGCGTCAGCCCTCCGATGTGTGGAGTGGCGATGACATCGGATCGCCGTGCCAGCCGAGGCGAAGGCATCTGGTCAGGTGCCTGGCCCACATCCAGCGCGGCGCCTGCGAGGTGCCCGCTTTCCAGGGCGGCTTCGAGGGCGGCTTCATCCACAAGGTTGCCGCGAGAGAGATTGAGGAAGAAGCTTCCCCGCGGCATGGTGGCGAACGCCTCGCCTCCCATCATTCCCTCCGTCTCCGGCGTGGCGGCAGCCAGACACAGCACAAAGCGAGAGCGGGGCAACAGGTCCATCAACCCAAGTTGCTCGATACCCTCTTCGGCCTTCTGCCGCGGATCGGTCACGAACACCCGCATGCCGAGGGATCGCGCCAGTTCCGCGACCCGCCGGCCGATGACGCCGTAGCCGATAATTCCCAGGCTTGCTCCCGAAAGCTGCCGCCCCATGCGGATCCGTGGTGGACGCTCCGCCCGGTAGTCCAGGACGGCACAGCTTACACCGCGCGCCAGATCTACCAGGAAGCCGATCGCAAGTTCCGCGACCGAGTCCGTGAAGCCCGGCGACGCGTTGCAGACCAACACGCCCTGCCGGCTGGCGGCGGCAAGATCGATATTGCGGATATCCACGGCCACACGGAGGAATGCCTTGAGATCCGGCAGTGCATCGAAGACCTCACGCTGCCCGGCTGTCTGCCGGTCGGACACGATGACATCGCAGCCGCGCGCGAACTCCACCAGCTCTGCCGCCCGGAGCGGATGGTCCTCAGGATTGAGGCGAACGTCGCCCAGGTGACGAAGCGCGGCCAGTGCCTCTTCGCCATAGTAGTTGGCCCGGTCATGGGCTGTGTGGGTCAGTGCAATCTGCACGGCTGGTCAGGCTCCTGCCGTGACGAGAGGCGCCACGGAATCGCGAAGGACGAGGGAAGGAGGAAAGCTGAACTGCTCCGGCGGGAGGGAGGCGTCCTCCATGCGCCGCATGATGCGGTCCACCATCAGACCCGCCATCTCCGGCAACGGAGAGCGAACGGAGGTCAGGGCTGGGATGGTATGTCCCGTGAGAGGCAGCGCATCCATCCCGACGACCGAGAGATCGCCGGGAACGGACACGCCCCGCCGGTGCAGACCAGCGAGCAATCCGATTGCCATCATGTCGTTCACGGCAATCAGCCCCGTCGGGCGCGCCGGATGCTCCAGGACTTCGGCGGCCAGGGACTGGCCCAGATCGGCCAGTTCCGCGTCGCCGAATGCGGAGGGGCTGCGCCTCTCTATCACCACCGCCTGAACTCCCGCCGTTCCAGCGGCCTGCCGGAAGCCGTCTAGCTTGGCCGCGCGGCTGAAGGTGCGTCCGGCCGGAACGAGAAAGGCCAGGGCGCGGTGTCCCTGCTCCGCCAGGTGATTCACAGCCAATGCCGCAGCCGCGGCATTGTCTACCGAGACATGGTCCATACCTGTCCGGACCCCCGGCTGGGTATGGCTGTCATAGCTGACGGCGATCAGGCCTCGCTGGATCAGGGCGTCGAAATGCCCTGCCTCGGCCAGCGAGGAGATGATGATGGCTCCCCGAACGCCATGCGACAGAAGGTCCTCCAGCAGAGGCCGTTCCCGCGAGGTGTCACGATAGGTGTTGGCCACGATCAGGCGCTGGCTGTACCGCGTCTGCGCCACCTCCTCGATCTCCCGCGCCAGTTCCGCGTAGCTGGGATTCGACATCGAGGGCACGAGCAGGCCCAGCATCTGCGACTGCCCGGTCTTGAGCTTCTGCGCGGCTCGGTTCGGCAGGAAGCCGAGCTCGGCGATGGCTTTCTCTACCCGATCCCGCGTCTCGGGCCGCATCCGGCCCGACCGGCCGTTGATGAGGTTCGAGACCGTGGCTATGGAGACGCCCGACAGGCGGGCGACATCCACGATGGTGGGGCCGGGTAGCGCCATCTCAGCCCATGCCCAGCATGTTCGGCAGCCAGAGGCTGATGGCCGGAAAAAGCACCAGCAGAACCATGCCGAACAGCAGAACCGCTAGGTATTTGGCCATCGGCCGTGCCACATCCTGCATGCGGGTGCCGGTCATGGCACAGGTGGCGAAGAGGCCCAGGCCCACCGGTGGGGCGAACAGTCCGAAGCCCATGGCCACGACCATCACCGTGCCGAAATGCAAGGAGCTGATGCCGAGCTGCGCAGCGATCGGCGTCAGCAGCGGACCAAAGATAATAAGGGCGGGTGCTCCCTCCAGGACGGCGCCGAAGACCACCATCAGGAGTGTCGCCAGGACCATGAAGGCGAGGCTACCATGGGTGTGGCCGAAGCTCACCAGCATACCGGACATCGCGCTGGGGATCTGCTCGATCGTCAGGGCGAAGGCGAAGCCGGAGGCGGCGGACATGATGAACAGGATGCCCCCTGCCATCGACGCCGCATTGACCAGCAGCTTGACCACCGAACGCAGCGTCAGCTCCCGGAAGGCCAAGCCGCCGACCATAAGCGCATAGACCACAGCGAAGGCAGAGATCTCCGTGGATGTCGCGACCCCGGCGGTGACGCCGCGCCCGATCATCATGACCATCACCAGAGCGACGAGCGAGCCGCCGATCAGACGCGGCAAGCTGCGGCGGACAGGGAAGGCTTCGCGCGTATCAATCCGGCGCCCGTAGACGATGGCCACGGTCGAAAGGCAGAGCGCCAGTAGGGCCGCAGGAACGATGCCTGCCATGAACAGGCCGCCGACGGAGATATTGGCCACGAAGGCGAAGATGATGAGGTTGACGCAGGGCGGAATGGTTTCCGCCATTACCGCGGTGCAGGCCAGGAGCCCCGCAGCGTCGTTCGGATCCTGCCGTGTGCGCCGGACCGCCGGCATGATGATCCCGCTCACCGCGGCGATGTCCGCGAGCTTGGAGCCTGAGATACCCGAGAAAAGCGCGGTGGCGACGATGCTGATCAGGTTGAGGCCCCCACGCATCCGCCCCATGAGCCGCAGCAGGAGTTCGATCAGGCGGGTCGACATGCCGTTGGCCTCCATGGTCAGGCCGGCCAGCACGAAGAACGGGATGGCCAGGAGCACGAAGTGGTCGGCGCCTGCCGCGAGTTGCTGCGCGTAGACGACCATCGGCAGCGAGGGATCGGCCAGGAAGTAAAGCAGAGCACTGAAGGCCAGCGCGAAGGCGATGGGAACACCGATGACCACGCTTCCCATGGCAGAGACGACCAGCAGCGACAAGGGCGACAGCGCCATCTCGGGCAGGAGAGTGTTCCAGGCCCAGACCCCGCCGGCGACGGCAAGACCTGCAGCAAAGGTCAGCCAGACCTGCCGGGGCGGGCCTTCCAGCGCATTGGCCAGACCGAAGGCAACGATGAAGAAGCTGCCGATGATGACGGGAAGGATGTTGATCCAGTGCGGCAGGCCGAGCGGCGTGACCTGCCCTTCCGTCTCGATGAAGAGACCGCAGGCCGTGATGAAGAGGGCCACGGCGACGGCTACCACGATCCAGCAGCAGATCTGCGTCATGCAGATGCGCCACGCGGGTGGGAACATTTCGCGAAATACATCGATCCCGGCATGCCTGCCCCGCCCCAGCACCGTGGCCGCGCCGAAGAAAACCAGCACGACCATCAGGGCGCGGGCCACTTCCTCCGCCCAATCCAGGGGATCATGCAGGAAATAGCGGTAGATGACCGAAAGGAAGACCACCAGGACGTTGGCGGCCAGTGTGAGTCCCGCCAAGTGTTCCAACACGGCCAGAACGGCACGCAGGAGGGAGCCGAAGCCCCGGAAGCCTGTATAGGTCATGCCTGGCGAATCTGTGGCAATCGCGCTCATGGACGCTTGCTCCCGCGAAAGCCGGGCTTCCTGGAGCCCGGCGCGACGCTCTCGTCTCCCGGATATTGCCGGGCTTGCATCACGGATCAGGCCGAGACGTTGGCGGCGATCTCGAAGAGAGGCTTCGTGGCTGGATAGTTCCGCGCGAAAGGAGCATAGAGTTGCTCGCTCATCTGCCGCTTGATCTCCGCCCTTTCCGTCGGGGGCATCGGCGAGAAGGCGATGCCCAGTTGCCGGAGCTGTTCCAGCGCCTCGGCGGAACGCGGCGGGACATCCTGTCGCTGGCTTTGAGTCGCCTCAGCCGCAGCCTGGAGGAAGACGGGCTTGAGGTCTGCGGGGATCTTGGAGAGGCCACGCCGGCCGATGACAGACAGCATCGGGCTGAACAGATGCTCGGTCATGAAGCATTGCTTGGTGACTTCGTAGAGCCGGTTGGCGATGACACTCGCGGCATCATGCTCGAAGCCATCGACCACCCCGCTCTGCAAGGCGGTATAGAGTTCGTTGAAGGGGATCGGCGCTGGCACTGCACCCATGAGCTTGAAGGTCTCGATGAAGGCCGGTGCCGGTAGAACGCGCAGCTTTACCGCATGCAGATCGGCCAAGTTATGAACCGGCGCCCGGGTGTAGACGCAGCGCGCTCCGAAGTGGAAGCCCCAGCCCAGCGCCATCACGCCCTTGCGCTCCAGCAGCATCTTTCCGAAGGCATCGCCCAGGCCGGCGTCGAGCAACTTCTCGCCATGGGAATAGCTGTCGATCAGGTAGCCGAGATCCAGCATTCCCAGCTCCGGCACTGCGGTGGCCCAGATGGAGGAACCGATGATCATCATGTCGACGGACCCGATGGCAACCTGCTGGACCACATCGGACTCCTTGCCGAGCTGACCGTTGGGGAAATAGTCCAGGCGGATGCGTGGGCCCGCGACGTCCTGCAGCTTGGTCCTGAAGTGCTCGAACCACGCGAAATGCGCGGCGTTCCGGTCAGCGGGCATCGCGGAGGACACGCGAAGGGCGATAGGCGACTGGGCACGCGCCAGGAATGGGATCCCGAGTGTCGCACCGGCGGTGGCGGCAGCCAGAATGCCACGGCGGGTTGAAGTACCGGACATATGTTCCTCCCTTATTAAACGTTTAACTTATTCCGTTAAACGTTGCACCAGACGGAACGGCCATCAATAGTTTTTTGGAGTGAACGTTGCTTTGTTGAAACCCTATGGAGCTGTGAGGGGTTGGGATGGCTTTCGGCGTGGGCCGGGAGGAGGTGATGAGGCGGATGTCAAAGTCGGCGGTGCGGGTGGCACGGGAGGCGCTGGTAGCGGGCCGAGCGGCGCTGCCGGAGTACGCCAGCCCGTACTCGCGCAAGGACTACACCCAGCCGCAGCTCTTCGCGCTGCTGGTGCTCCGGCAGTTCCTGCGGGTGGACTACCGGGGCGTGATGGCCTGGGATTGACCCGGTTTGGTGGACACCCTGAAGCTTTCGCCAGAGGTGTTCCTGATGCCCAAGACGCATCCGCCGTACTCGCCTGAGTTCCGCCGTCAGATGGTTGATTTGGTCCGTGCCGGACGG
>NZ_BDLP01000037.1:0-23941 GCF_001950415.1 Roseomonas sp. TAS13 | reverse complement strand
CGCCTTACGGTGGAGCTGTGCGTAGAGGTGATCAAGAGACAGCCAACGCAAGCCCGGGGTCCGGGGACCGGCTTCGGTCCCCGGCGGAGAGGGGGTCCGGCGGGAGAGGCAGAGCCTCTTCCCCGGGGCCGGACGCCAGGAGCCACGCCCCGGAGGGCGCCGGGCCCGTTCGCTAGGCCTTGATCTCCTGCACGGACTCGAAGCCCTCGAACTGCGGCGGGCCGAGATAGAGGGAGCGGGTGTTGGTCTGCCCGGCATCGCGATGCGCGGCGCGGAACTGTTCCGAGCGGGTCCAGTTCTCGAAATCCTCGCGCGAGCGCCAGATGGTGTGCGAGGCGTAGAGGACATGCTCCTCCGTTGCCGGGCCGCGCAGCAGGTGGAACTCCACGAAGCCCGGCACCTCGCGCAGGCGGGAGTCGCGGGACTTCCACACCTCCTCGAAGGCGGCCTCGGAGCCCGGGGCGACCTTGAAACGGTTCATGGCGACGAACATGGGCGGCATCCTCTGAATCCTGCCCCGCTCTCCCGGCGGGAGGGCGGATGGCCGGGGCGCAGGTTGCCCCGTCCGCCCCCCAACCACAAACCCGAACCACAAACGGGAACCACGAATGCGAAGGGCGCCGGCCGGGTTTCCCCCGCCGGCGCCCTTCCTGTCGCCCCGCCCGGTGCGGCGAGGCCGCGCCTTACTCCAGCCGCTCGCCGTGCAGCACGATGTCGAGGCCCTCGCGCTCCTCCTCGGTGGTCACGCGCAGCCCGATCACCACATCGACGATCTTGAGCAGGATCCAGGTCACGACCCCGGTGTAGATGAAGGTCGAGAGCACCGCGTAGAGCTGGATCATGAACTGCGCCATCGAGCCGACGGTGCCGTCCGGCGCCGCGGTGGTGGCGGAAAGCGGGCCATAGGCGAAGAAGCCCGTCAGCAGCGCGCCGACGATGCCGCAGAGCCCGTGCACGCCGAAGGCATCGAGGCTGTCGTCATAGCCGCACCAGTGCTTGAGCGCCGTCGCGCCCCAGAAGCCGGTCAGCCCCGCGACCACGCCGATCACCAGCGCCGGCACCGGCAGCACGAAGCCCGCCGCCGGGGTGATGGCGACCAGCCCCGCCACCGCGCCGGAAATGGCGCCGAGCACGGAAGGCTTGCCCTTCACCGCCCATTCCACGAAGACCCAGGCCAGCGTCGCGGCCGCCGCGGCGACCTGCGTCACCAGCATCGCCATGCCCGCGCGCCCGCCGGCGGCGCCCGCCGAACCCGCGTTGAAGCCGAACCAGCCCACCCAGAGCAGCGAGGCGCCGATCACCGCCAGCCCCAGGTTGAACGGCGACATGTTGTCGTGGCCGAGGCCCACGCGCTTGCCCAGCACCACCGCGCAGACCAGGCCCGCCACGCCCGCGTTGATGTGCACCACCGTGCCGCCGGCGAAGTCCAGCGCGCCCAGCGCGAAGATCCAGCCGTTCGGGTGCCAGACCCAGTGCGCGATCGGGCAATAGACCACCAGCAGCCACAGGATGGTGAAGACCACCATCGCCGAATACTTCATGCGGTCCGCATAGGCGCCGCTGATCAGCGCGGGCGTGATGATCGCGAAGGTCATCTGGAACATCAGGAAGACCGTCTCGGGGATGGTGAAGGCCACCGCCCCGTCGCCCGAGCCCAGCGTGAAGGGCGCGTTCCAGTTCTCCGCCACGCCGTTCAGCAGCAGCTTGGACAGGTCACCGACATAGGCGTTGCCCTCGCCGAAGGCGATCGAATAGCCCGCCACCATCCACACGATCGTGGCGACCGCCACGATCGAGAAGGACTGCATCATGGTGGCCAGCACGTTCTTCTTGCGCACCATGCCGGCATAGAACAGCGCCAGGCCCGGGATGGTCATCATCAGCACGAGCGCCGTGCTGGTCAGCATCCAGGCCGTATCGCCGGTATCGGGCGTGGACGGCGCCGTGGGCACCGCCTCCGGTGCTGCCGGCGTCGTCTGCGCCAGCACCGGCAGCGCCAGCATCAGCACAGGCAGGGCCGCCAAGGCGCAGCCCGCCGCGCGGCGGGCCCGCGTCTTCATCAACTCGCTCATCATTCCCCCTCAGAGCGCGGCGTCGTCGGTCTCGCCGGTGCGAATCCGCATGACCCGTTCGACATCCAACACGAAAATCTTTCCGTCACCGATCTTGCCCGTGCGGGCCGTGGTGGCGATGGCCTCCACAACCGCGTCCACCATGTCGTTGGCGACGGCGACCTCGATCTTGAGCTTCGGCAGGAAGCTCACATGGTACTCGGCACCACGGTAGATCTCGGTCTGGCCCTTCTGCCGGCCAAAACCCTTCACTTCCGTCACCGTCAGCCCCTGGATGCCCAGCGGCGTGAGCGCCTCGCGCACCTCATCCAGCTTGAAGGGCTTGATGATCGCCATGACCAGCTTCATTCGGCCGGAGCCCCCTTCGATCCTTCTCGGCGCATGAGATGCGAAGCGCGTGCCAAGACGGGCAATGGGCAGTCTGCACGCATTCCGTGCGGCCCATTCGACGGGAGAGCAGGAAAGCCCCGCCACCCCCTGCCCAAAACCTGTGCAATGCGGCAGGATGGCGGGCATGACGAAACGGATCGAGGTCGAGGCCTGCGTGATGGGCGCGGGTCCGGTGGGCGCCACCCTGGCCGCCACCCTGGCGGCGGCGGGGCTGGAGGTCGCGGTGGTGGACACCGCCCCCCTGCCGCCAATGGAACGGCCGGAATTCGACGGTCGCGCCTATGCCATCGCCGCTTCCTCCCGCAACCTGCTGGAAGCCGCCGGCATCTGGGCCCGCCTGCCCGATGAGCCCTGCCCGATCACCCGCATCCGCGTGGCCGATGGCCGCCCGGGCGAACCCGCCTCGCCGCTCGACCTGCATTTCGACGCCGCCGACCTGGGCGAGCCCGCCTTCGGCTGGATGGTCGAGGCCCGCTCCCTCCGCGTCGCCCTGAACGCCGCCCTGCCGGGCCTGCCGCGCCTGCATGTCTTCGCGCCGGCCCAGCCCACCGTCACCCGCACCGCCGAGGGCGCCCTGGTCGCGCTGGCCGACGGCACGGAGATCGCCGCCCGCCTCGTGGTCGGCGCCGAGGGCCGCCGCAGCCCGCTGCGCCGCGCCGCCGGCATCGGCACCGCCGGGCTCGACTACCACCAGACCGGCATGGTCTTCGCCATCGCCCATGAGCGCCCGCACGGCAACCTGGCGCTGGAGCAGTTCCTGCCCAACGGCCCCTTCGCCCAGCTCCCTTTGGCCGGCACGCCGGAACACCCCCACGCCTCCGCCATCGTCTGGTCCGACCGCAGCCCCCTGGCCACACGCTTCATGGCCATGGACGACGCGGCCCTGTCGCGCGAGATCCTGCGCCGCCTGGGCAGCCATCTCGGCGCCGTGCGCGTCATCGGCCGCCGCTGGTCCTATCCCCTGACCGCCATGCAGGCCGCCCGCTTCGTGGACACGCGCCTCGCTTTGGTGGGCGACGCCGCCCACGGCATCCACCCGATCGCGGGGCAGGGGCTCAACCTCGGCTTCCGTGACGTCGCCGCCCTGGCCGAATGCGCGATCGAGGCCCACCATGCCGGCCAGGATCCCGGTTCCGTGGAGGTTCTCGCCCGCTACCAGGCCGCCCGCCGCCCGGATGCCCTGCTGATGCTCGGCGCCACCCACGCGCTGGAACGCCTCTTCGGCAACGACCTGCCGCCGCTGCGGCTCGCCCGTCGGCTGGGCATCGCCGCCGTGGACCGCCTGCCGCCCCTCAAGCGCTTCTTCGCCCGCCGCGCCATGGGCTTCTCCGGCGGCCCCCTCTCCGGCCTTCTCGAAGGACGCGGCCTGATCGCGCCCTGATCCACCGCCGACCGTTGCGCCGGGCGGTTGCCCCCGGCAAAGGCAGCGCCTCCCCCTGATCCCCCTCCGCTGAGGGCCGAAGCCGGTCACCAGACCACGGGCTTTCGCCGGCGCCTGTGGATGCCGTCAGCCTGGCACGTGATCCCTGAGCATAACCCGCTGGAGAGCCAGGCTCTCCGGCGTGATCCGGCGTCAGCAGAAGCCGGCGCATGAGATCCAGGGCGCAAAGCGTCCTGGCAAATGGGGGGGCCGGAGGGAAGGCGGAACCCTTCCCCCAGGATGGCACAACGCTGCCATGCCACATGGCGGCCAGGAACTCCGAAGCCCCGCCCTCGCAACACCCCGTGCTTTTCCGCTTGTTGCACGAAGAATTCTGTATTCAGTTATACGAAACGGGGAGGAAAACCGGCATGAGCACCACGCATCCATCGGTGATAGGGGGCGCCGCGTCAGCCAGGACCGGCGTCCGCTGGCGCATCTTCGGCGTGATCGCACTGCTGACCGTGATCAACCTCGCCGATCGGACCACCCTCTCGGTGGGCATGCCGACCATCGCGCATGAGCTTGGCCTCTCCCCCACCATGCAGGGGCTCATCCTCAGCTCCTTCTTCTGGACCTACGCGCTGCTCCAGGTCCCCGGCGGCTACCTGATCGACCGCATGGGCCCCAGCCGCGTCGTCACCATCTCCACCCTGGCCTGGGGCGCCTTCCAGACCCTGGCTGCCTTCGCCACCGGCGGCCTCTCCCTGCTCGTCACCCGCCTCGGCCTCGGCGCCGCCGAGGCTCCGCTCTTCCCCGCCGGCGGCAAGCTCAACGCCCTCTGGCTCTCCCCGCGCGAGCGCGGGCGCGGCGCCGTGCTGATGGACAGCGGCTCCTATCTCGGCGCCGGCCTCGGCGGCGGCGTCATCGCCTGGCTGATCTACGCGCTGGATTCCTGGCGAATGGCCTTTGCCGTGGCGGGCATCGTGACCATCGGCGCCGGCCTCGTCGCCTGGCGCTACCTGCGCGACGACCCGGCGGTGCATCCCGCCGTGAATGAGGTGGAACTCGCCCATATCCGCACCCCCGTCCCCGGCATGGCCCAGGTCGTGCCCGCCGGCACGCCGCTCGCGTCCCGTGCCGTGGCGCCGGTTATGCTCGGCCGCTGCGGCTGGGCGATGATGAACTTCGGCCTGATCACCTGGGGCCCCAGCTATCTCGCCCAGGCGCGCGGCTTCGACCTGAAGCAGCTCGGCGGCGCCATGGCGGTGATCTTCATCTGCGGCTTCCTCGGCTCGCTCACCGCCGGCTTCGGCGCCGACGCGCTGCAGCGCCGCGGCCTGCCGCGCAGCCTCGTGCTGAAGGCGATGCTCTGCCTCTCCGGTCTCGGCGTGCTCGGCGCCTTCCTGCTGCTGCCCACCATCGCCGACCCCGCCGCCGCCGTGGCGCTGCTCTCCGGCACCGTCTTCCTGCTCTGCTTCGGCAGCCTTTACTGGAGCTTCCCGGCCCTGCTTGCCCCTGCCGACAAGGTCGGGCTGGTCGGCGGAATGATGAACTTCGCCGGCAGCCTGGGCGGCATCGCCATTCCCATCATCGCCGGCATGATCCTGCAGGCGACCGGCTCCTACACCGTGGTGCTGCACTTCTTCTCCGGCTGCGCCGCGCTCTATGTCCTCGGCACGCTGCTGGTGCCCCTCGCGGAGCGGGAGACCGCGCGGTGACACGGGAAGCCCTGGCCGATGCCCCTCTCTGGGGCGGTCTCATCGTCGATGCCCACCACCATGTCTGGGACCCCCGCAACGGTCGATACCCCTGGCTGACGCCGGAAGGAAAGCTGCCCGGCTTCCGCTACGGCGACACCGCGCCGCTGATGCGCCCCTACCTGCCGCCCGACTACCGGGCCGATGCTGCGGGCCACGACATCCGCGCCACGGTCTACATGGAGGCCGAGTGGGACCCCGCCGATCCGATCGGCGAGACTCGCTTCGTCAGCGGCCTCGCGGTGGGCTACGGCCTGCCCAACGCCATGGTCGCCCAGGCTTGGCTGCACCACCCCGATGTGGGAACCGTTCTCGCCGCCCAGGCCGGCTTCCCCCTGGTCCGCAGCGTCCGCCACAAGCCCGGCGGCCCTGCCACGCCCCAGGCCGCCCGAGATGGGAAGCGCACACTGATGTCGGACGAGCGCTGGCGCCGCGGTTATGCCCTGCTGGAACGCCACGGCCTGCATTTCGACCTGCAGACTCCTTGGTGGAACCTGCACGAGGCCGAACTCCTGGCCCGTGACTTCCCGCGCACCCGCATCATCCTCAACCACACCGGCCTGCCCTCGGACCGCAGCCCCGATGCCCTCGCCGCCTGGCACGCCGCCATGGCCCGCCTCGCCGCGCATCCGAACGTGGCGGTGAAGATCTCCGGCCTCGGCCGCCCCGGCCATGCCTGGAGCGCCGAGGACAATGGCTGGATCGTGCGTGAGACCATCGCCCTCTTCGGCGCGCGCCGCGCCATGTTCGCCAGCAACTTCCCGGTGGACGGGCTTTGCGCCAGCTTCGACACCATCTTCACCGGCTTCAAGCGCATCGCCGCCGCCTTGCCGGCCGAGGATCAGGCCTGGCTTTTCCACCGCACGGCGGAAGAGGTCTACGCCCTGAACCCACGCCGCCCCGCCCCGGGTTGAAGCCGGCCCTCCCGTGTCGCTCCCGGGAGAGGCGCCGACCCTCCCGGACCCTCTCCACTGGGGGATGGTATCTCTCCAGCCCCCGCCTTCCGCTGGCTCGGAGTGGCAAGGCTGGTCTTCCGCCCGGTCCGCTGGCGTAGGTGGATCGGCCGGACGCCAGCCCAAACTGCCCAAATTCACGCCATGAAATGCCTAGAAATTCGCTATTCCGCTCGGAGCAACACCGGATTTCCGCGCGCCACCCGCCACTTCCTGGTGTCGAAGAGTGGAACTCCGCTTGCTCACGCAGTGCAGCAACCACTAGCATTCCCGCATAACGCAACCGTAGTTCCAGAAAACGGAACCGTATGAGCATCCTCTCCAACGCCGCCGAGGTGCTGCGCTGCTTCTCGGCGCATCGCCTGGAGCTCAGCCTGACCGAGGTGACAGGTCTGCTCGGCATGCCGAAGAGCAATGCCTCGCGCCTGCTGCGCGCCATGCGGGATGCCGGCTTCCTGGAACAGGTGCCGGGCACGCGTCGCTACCGCGCCGGGCTGCTGATGTTCGAGATGGGGCACACCTACCGCCGCGGCTCGCCGCTGCTCAGCCAGGCTCATGCGGCGGTCTCGCGTATCTCCCGCGACTGCGGCCATACAGGCTATGTCAGCATCCGCGACGGGTGCGACGTGATGGGCCTCACCTACCATGAAGGCTCGCAGCTCCTGCGCGTCGGCACCCCGATCGGCGAGCGCCTTTCCGCCTCGGCCACCGCCACCGGCCGCGCGCTGCTGGCGCGGCTCGGCGACGACGCGGTGCGCGCCCTCTTCCCCGAGCCGCTGCAGCCGCCCTCGCCGAACTCCCCGCGCGACATGGAGGAACTCCTCGGACGCCTCGCCCGCATCCGCGAGCGGGGCTTCGAGATCGCGCGTCACGAGGCCAATCCCGGTATCGACTCCCTTGCCACCGCCGTGGGCGACCCGGCCAGCGGCGAGGAGGTCAGCCTCTGCATCGTCTATCCCTCCGCCATCGTCTCCGAGGCGGAGCGCGACGACATCCTGGCCGCGATGCTGCGCGAGGCCCGCGCCATCGCCGCGATGCTGGGCGATCCGTCGGCGTCACCATGTCCGACGCCGCCTGAATCCCAGAACTGACCACCGAGAACGAGCCCATGGCAAACACCGCCCCCTCCCTGAACCGCTGGCGCATCGGCTTCGACATCGGCGGCACCTTCACCGACTTCATCCTCTACGACGCGGCTGCGGGCACGGTGCGGCTGCACAAGCGCCTGACCACGCCGCACGACCCTTCCGAGGCCGCGCTGCTGGGGCTGGAGGAACTGGTGGCCATGGGCGGCATCACGCTGGCCGAGGTCGGCGAGATCATCCACGGCACCACGCTGGTCACCAACGCCGTCATCGAGCGCAAGGGCGCGAAGCTCGGCCTGATCACCACGCAGGGCTTCCGCGACGTGCTGGAGATGGGCACGGAGCAGCGCTACGACATCTACGACCTGTTCCTGGGCTTCCCCGAGCCGCTGGTGCCGCGCGACCTGCGGCTGGAGGTCGCCGAGCGCCTGGACCGCGATGGCCGCGTGGTCGAGGTGCTGGACGAGGATGCCGTCCGCGCCGCCTTCCGCACCCTGCTCGAAGCGGGCGTGGAGGCGGTGGCCGTCTGCTTCCTGCACGCCTACCGCAACCCGGCGCACGAGCAGGCCGTGGGCCGCATCGCGCGCGAGGAGTTCCCCGAGCTGGCCGTCTCCCTTTCCGCCGAGGTGGTGGCGGAGATGTGGGAGTACCAGCGCTGCGTCACCACCTGCGCCAACGCCTATGTCCAGCCGCTGATGGACCGCTACCTGAAGCGCCTGGAGCGTGAATTGGCGGCGCGCGGCTTCACCGGCGCGCTGCGGCTGATGCACTCGGCGGGCGGCCTCGTTTCCCCCGCCACGGCGCGCGCCTTTCCGATCCGCCTGCTGGAATCCGGCCCGGCCGGCGGCGGCCTCGCGACGGCGCTGTTCGGCGAGCTGGCGGGCAAGAAGGACGTCATCTCCTTCGACATGGGCGGCACCACCGCCAAGGCCTGCATGGTCGAGGGCGGCCGCGTTGAGATCGCCCCGATGCTGGAGGCCGGCCGCGTCCACCGCTTCAGCAAGGGCTCCGGCCTGCCGATCAAGGCGCCCGTGATCGACATGATCGAGATCGGCGCCGGCGGCGGCTCCATCGCCGGCATCGACGAGGTCGGGCTGCTGAAGGTCGGCCCGCATTCCGCCGGCTCCGACCCCGGCCCGGCCTGCTACGGCATGGGCGGCACGAAGCCGACCGTGACCGACGCCAACCTCGTCCTCGGCTACTACGACCCGGGCTTCTTTCTCGGCGGCCGCATGTCGCTGGACAAGCCGGCGGCGGAACGCGCGGTGGAGAGCGTGGCGACACCGCTGGGCCTGGGCGTGATGGAGGCCGCCTGGGGCATCCACAAGGTCGTGGTGGAAAGCATGGCCGCCGCCGCCCGCGTCCATCTGGTGGAGAAGGGCAAGGACCCGCGCGCCTATGCCATGGTCGGCTTCGGCGGCGCAGGCCCGGCCCATGCCGCCGACGTGGCCCGCGCGCTGGGCGTGCGCGAGGTCATCATTCCGCCCGCCTCCGGTGCCGCCTCGGCACTGGGCTTCCTCGCCGCCCCGCTCTCCTTCGAGCTGGTGCGCTCCCTGCCGCTGGAATTCTCGGAAGGCTTCGACGCCGCCCGGCTGAACGCCCTGCTGGCGGAGCTGGAGGCCGAGGGCCGCGCGCGCCTCGTGGAAGCGGGCGTGGCGCCGGAGAGCATCCGCGTCGAGCGTTCCGCCGACATGCGCCTGGTCGGCCAGATGCACGACATCGCGGTGGACCTGCCGGCGGGCGAGATCGGCGCGGCGAGCCTGGGCGAGATCCGCGCCCGCTTCACCCGCATCTACGCCGCCCGCTACACCTCGGTCTATGAGGGCGCCCGGATGGAAGCGATCAACTTCCGCCTCCGCTGCGTCGGGCCGGAGCCGAAGCTGTCGCTCACCGGCGCGGTCGGCGGCGGCGACACCGCCCAGGCGGTGAAGGGCACGCGGCGCGCCTGGTTCGAGGGCGGCTGGCAGGAGGCGGTGGTCTACGACCGCTACGCGCTCGCCAGCGGCGACCGCATCCCCGGCCCCGCCATCGTCGAGGAGCGCGAGGCCACCACCATCGTCCCGCCCGGCGACGCGGTGCAGGTGGACGACACGCTGAACCTGCGCATCGCCATCGCCGCCCCCGCCATGGCGGGCGAGCTGGTGACGGCGGAGATGCCGCTGGCCGAGGCCATGGCGCGTATCGAGGCCGACCCGATCGCGCTGGAGATCATGTGGTCCCGGCTCGTGAACGTGGTGGAGGAGATGTGGCTGACGGTGGTCCGCACCGCCTTCTCCCTCATCATCTCCGAAAGCCAGGACTTCGCCTGCGAGCTGCTGGACCCGGAGGGCGAGACCCTGGCGCATTCCCCGCGCGCCATGCCCGTCTTCAACCTGACCCTGCCGCGCGCGGTGAAGGCACTGCTGGAGAAGTACCCGGCGGAAACGCTGAAGCCGGGCGACGTGCTGATCACCAACGACCCCTGGCTCTGCGCCGGGCATCTCTTCGACATCGCCATCGTCACCCCCGTCTTCCGGGAGGGCAAGGTGGTCGGGCTGATGGGCACGGTCGGCCATGTTTCCGACATCGGCGGCACGAAGGATTCCCTGAAGGCGCGCGAGATCTTCGAGGAGGGCTTCCAGATCCCGCCGATGAAGCTCTTCGACGCGGGCGTGCCGAACGACACCTTCTTCACCCTGTTCCGCGAGAACGTCCGCAACCCGGACCAGGTGCTGGGCGACCTGCACTCCTTCATCGCCGCCAATGCCCTGGGGGGCGAGCGCCTGCTCTCCTTCATGCGCGACTATGGCATGAGCGACCTGCGCGCCCTGGCGGCGGTGGTGCAGGGCCGTTCCGAGAAGGCGATGCGCGACGCCATCGCCGCCCTGCCGGATGGCGACTACCATGCCGAGATCCGCAACAACCCGCTGGGCAAGGAGCTGCGCTACCCGCTGAAGCTCACCGTCGCGGGCGACACCATCAACCTCGACTTCGACGGCGCCCCGCCACAGCTTCCCCAGGGCGGGCTGAACTCCACCCTGAACTACACGGCGGCGCACGCGACCTATCCGCTCAAGTGCATGCTGACGCCCAACGTGCGGGGCAATGCCGGCTGCTACCGCCCCTTCACCGTGGAGGCGCCGGAGGGCTCGATCCTGAACCCGCGCCGCCCGGCGGCGGTGAACATGCGCACCCGCACCGGCTGGTATCTCGCCCCCAACATCTTCCGCGCCCTGTCCGGGGCGGCGCCGAGCTTGGTGCAGGCCAATACCGGTCTGCCGGTCGCCACCAACGTCTATGGCCAGGATGCCGGGGGCAGCCTCTATTCCGACCACCTCTTCGTCGGCGGCGGGCAGGGCGCCTCGGCCCGGGGCGACGGCAAGTCCGCCCTGCTCTGGCCCACCTCGGCCTCCAACACCTCGATCGAGCTCTTCGAGAGCCGCGCCCCGGTGCTGGTGGTGGAGAAGGCCTACGTCCCCGACACGGGCGGCGCCGGCCAGTTCCGCGGCGGCCTCGGCCAGCGCGTGCGCCTGCGCAAGCTCACCGATGACGGCCGCACCACCCTGGTCTCCGTCTATCCGGAGGGCGTCACCAACCACATCGACGGCCTCTTCGGCGGCCGCCCGGGCACGGGGGCACGCGGTCGCGTTATCGATCTCGACGGCCGCGAGCTGCATGACTGCGGCCCCGGCGAGATGGTGGAGGTGAACAGCCCGCACCAGATCGTCGAGATCACCGTCAACGGCGGCTCCGGCTATGGCGATCCGGCGAGGCGCGACCCCGAGGCGCTGGCACGGGACATGCGTCTGGGCATGGTCACGCCGGAAGGCGCCGCGCGCGACTACGGCGCCGCGAAGACCACGGTCACGGCCTGAAGGAACGGAACAGCATGAGCATCACCCCCACGCGCCGCGCCCTCCTGGCCGCCGGCGCCGCCCTGCCCGCACTGTCCCTGCTGCAACCGGCCTCGGCACAGTCGCGCCGCATCCTGGTGCTCGCCAGCAACCAGGACATCCCGAACTTCGACCCGCATGTGGCGACGGGCTATTCCTCCTCCTGGCTGCTGCGCAACACCTATGACAGC
The DNA here is from genome assembly GCF_001950415.1 of Roseomonas sp. TAS13. Classification (NCBI taxonomy): domain Bacteria; kingdom Pseudomonadati; phylum Pseudomonadota; class Alphaproteobacteria; order Acetobacterales; family Roseomonadaceae; genus Roseomonas; species Roseomonas sp. TAS13. Next base: position 12,258 of record NZ_BDLP01000037.1, on the reverse strand, counting down.
CTGGTCGGCGTCACCGGCAACCCGCCGAAGCCCGAGCCGCGCCTGGCCCGCAGCTGGGACATCTCCGAGGACGGCCGGACCTACACCTTCCACCTGGACCCCGCCGCGAGGTTCCACGACGGCACCCCCGTCACGGCGGAAGCGGTGCGCTACTCCTTCGAGCGCATCCTGCGCCTCAACCGCGGCAATGTCTGGATGATCCAGAACATCGTCGTGCCCGGCGGCATCGAGGCGGTGGACGACCATACCGTCCGCTTCCGCCTCGCCACCCCCTTCGTCCCCTTCCTCAGTGTCCTGCCCTGGATCTGGGTGGTGAACCCGAAGCAGGTCGAGGCCAACAAGGGCGAGGATGACGGCCAGACCTGGCTGCGCTCCAACATCGCCGGCTCCGGCCCCTTCGCCGTCCGCCGCGCCGAGGCCGGCAACCTCTACGAGCTGGAGCGCGTCGCCGATGGCTGGCGCAAGGAAGGAGGCGGCAACCTCACCGGCGCCATCTGGAAGATCACGCGCGAAACCGCGACGCAGCGCCTGATGGTCCAGCGCGGCGAGGCCCAGGTCGCCCTCGACCTCACCTCCGAGGACATGGACACGCTGAAGGGCCGCCCGGGCGTCGATCTGGTGATCGAGCCCGAGTACCGCACCTTCCAGATCAAGATGAACACCCGCCACGGCCCGCTGGCGGACGCCAATCTCCGCCGCGCCGTGAGCTGCGCCTTCAACTACCAGGCGATGCTCGACGTGGCCGGCTATGCCGACCTGATGACCGGCCCGCTGCCCCCCACGATCCAGGGCTTCGACAAGAGCCTCGCCCCCTGGCGCATGGACCTGGAGAAGGCGAAGTCCTTTCTGGCGAAGTCCGCCACCCCCAGCGGCAACATCAAGCTCGCCATCACCCATGTCGCGGGGCTGGAACAGCAGCGCCGCTGGGCGCTGATCCTGCTCGACAGCCTGCGCCCGCTCGGCATCGAGCTGGAGATCCGCACCGCCACCTGGCCCGACCTCGTCGCCTCCTGCCGCTCGCCCGAGACGCTGGCCGACTTCTTCCCCGTCTACCAGACCGCCAATTACGGCGACCCGGACAACCTCGCCTTCGCGGGCTTCCATTCCTCGCGGAACGGCAACTGGCAGAACCCGGTCTACAACAACCCGGAGGTGGACCGGCTGATCGAGCAGGCCCGCGCCGAGCAGGACCCGGCGAAGCGCGACGCCCTCTACGCGCGGTTCCAGCAGACCGTGATGGAGGATGCCTGCGACATCTTCGGCGTGCTGGAGAAGCGCAAGCTCGCCATGCGCAACACGGTGAGGAACTTCCGCTTCACCCCCGTCGCCTCCAACGCGCCCGAGCTCTTCCCGCTCTCGCTCTGACGCGGGCCGCCCCACCCGCGCAGGAAACCAGCAGGATAACCGCATGATCCGCTACATCCTCAGGCGCATCCTCCTGCTGGTGCCAGTGCTGGTGGGGCTGTCCGTCCTGGTCTTCTGCATCGCCCGCCTCCTGCCGGGCGATCCCGTCCGCCTCGCCGCCGGGCCGAACGCCACCGCCGCCGACATCGCCTCGGTGGCGAAGGAGTTCGGCCTCGACCGCCCCTTCGTCGTCCAGTACTGGGACTACGCGACCGGGCTGCTGCGCGGCGACTGGGGCGTCTCCATCTTCACCCGCCGCCCGGTGGCCGAGGACCTCGCCGTCTACCTCCCCGCCACGCTGGAGCTCGTCCTGGCCGCGATGATCCTAGCCGTCGGCCTCGGCATCCCCGCCGGCCTGCTGGCGGCGGTGTACCGCAACCGCTGGCCCGACTTCCTGTCCCGCACCGTCTCGCTCGGCGCCATCTCCATGCCGCGCTTCTTCCTGGGCCTGGTCTTCCAGCTCGCCTTCGCCATGTGGCTCGGCTGGCTGCCCCTTTCCGGCCGCTTCCCGCTGACCGAGGACCCGCCGCCCACCATCACCGGCTTCCTCACCATCGACGCGCTGGCCAGCGGCAACCTCCACGCCTTCGGCGTCGCCCTGCAATACCTGGCGCTCCCCGCCATCGCGATGAGCCTCTCGCCGCTCGCCACCATCATGCGGATGATGCGCGCCTCAACCATCGAGGTGCTGGGCCAGGACTACGTCACCACCGAGCGCGCCCTGGGCCTGCCGGGCCGGCAGATCCTGTTCAAATACGTGCTGAAGAACGCCGTTTCCGCCACGCTCACCGTCATCGGCCTGTATTTCGGCTGGCTGCTCGGCGGCACGGTGCTGGTGGAAACCGTCTTCGATTGGCCGGGCATCGGCCTCTACGCCACCCAGGCCGTGCTGAGCCAGGACTTCATGCCGATCATCGGCGTCACCCTCTGCATCGGCGCGCTCTTCATCACCGTGAACCTGATCGTGGACCTGCTCTACGGCCTGCTGAACCCAAGGGTCCGCCTCGGATGAGCGACGTCACCGCTACCCTCGTGGAAGCCCCCGCCAGCGCCCGCTCCGACCGCTGGCGCCGCGGCCTCTACCGCTTCCGCAGCTCCTGGGTCTCCGTCCTCGGCCTCGCCATCGTCGCGCTGCTCCTCCTCCTCGCCGCGATCGGCCCGGCCATCATTCCCTATCCGCAGCATGTCGCGGGCATGGTGGACACCGCCTCCCGCTTCATCCCGCCTTCCGCCGCGCACTGGTTCGGCACCAACGAGGTCGGGCAGGACGTGCTCTCCCTCACCATCGCCGGCACCCGCATCTCGCTCATCTCCGGCCTCGCCGTGGTGATCCTCGGCAGCACCGTGGGCATCCTGGTCGGCGCCCTGGCGGGCTTTCTCGGCGGCTGGGTGGACGAGGTGCTGATGCGCCTCTCCGACCTCATGCTGACCGTGCCCGGCCTCATCCTCGCCATGGCCGTCGCCGCCGCCCTCGGCCCCGGGCTGCTGAACATGGTCGTCGCCATCACCCTGTCCTGGTGGCCCGGCTATGCCCGCCTCGTGCGCGGCGAGGTCATTGCCAGGAAGGAGGAGCAGTTCGTCATCGCCGCCCGCGCCGTCGGCGCCGGCACCGCCCGCCTGCTCCTCCGCCACATCCTGCCGAACATCATGAGCCCCATCATCGTGAAGATGTCGCTCGACATGGGCTTCGCCATCCTCACCGTCGCCTCGCTCGGCTTCATCGGCATCGGCGTGAAGCCCCCCACGCCGGAATGGGGCTCCCTCCTTTCCGTCGCCCGCGGCAACATGCCCGACTACTGGTGGACCGCCATCTTCCCCGGCCTCGCCATCTTCCTCGCCGTCTTCGGCTTCAACCTCCTGGGCGACGGGCTGCGCGACGTGCTGGACCCGAAGGCACGCCGCTGATGATCCGGCCTTCCGCATCCCGGGGCGAGGCTCCGCCTCTCCCCGGACCCCTCTCCGCTCAGGGAGGCCGCGCCTCCCCGAGACCCCGCCTTGAGTGGGCGCATGTGACTGGCGCGCATCGTTGGCCGCTCCCCGGGCACCGGTGGCAAGGCAGCGCCCTGAAGAACCTCAGCATGCGCGGCGATCACAGGCGCCGGAAGGCCAGGCCTTCCGGCGTGGCCCCCGCCATTGCCAGAGCCAGCGAAAGGGAGGTCCAGGACCCTCAGGGTCCTGGCGGATGGGGTTTGGGGGCCGAAGCACTGCTTCGGCGCCGAAGGCCGGCAGAGCCTTCCCCAAGGGCAGCAAGGACGACCTGAACCATGGCGCTGCTGGAAATCCGCGACCTGCACCTGGCGATGCGCTCCTTCGAGGGCGAGGCGCATGTGCTGAACGGCATCGACCTCACCGTCGAACGCGGCGAGATCTGGGGCATCGTGGGCGAGACGGGCTGCGGCAAGTCGCTGACCGGCCTGTCGGTCTCGTGCCTCGTGCCCTCGCCCCCAGCCCGCTACATCCGGGGCGAGATCCGCTTCGAGGGCAGGGACCTCCTCAGGGCGGGCGAGGAGGAGATGCGCGCCCTGCGCGGCCGCCGCATCGGCATGATCTTCCAGGACCCGACGACCAACCTGAATCCGGCCTTCACCATCGGCACGCAGATCACCGATGTCGCGCTCCATGCCGGCCGCGCCGATCCCGGGCTGCTGGGCCTCGCCCCCGGCGCCTCGCGCCGCGCGATGCGCGCCGCCGCCCGCCGCCGCGCGGTGGAGGCGCTGGAGGAGGTGGGCATCCCCGACGCCGCCGCGCGCCTCGCGGACTATCCGCACCAGTTCTCCGGCGGCATGCGCCAGCGCGTGCTGATCGCCATGGCGCTGGTGGGCCGCCCCGACCTGCTGATCGCCGACGAGCCCACCACGGCGCTCGATGTCTCCGTGCAGGCGCAGATCCTGCGCCTGATCCACGACCTCGTGCGCGAGCACCGCCTCGGCGTGCTGTTCATCACCCACAATCTCGGCGTGGTGGCGCAGCTCTGCACCCATGTGGCGGTGATGTACGCCGGCAATGTCGCCGAGGCCGGCCCGGTGCGCGAGGTCCTGAAGCACCCCGTCCACCCCTATACCCGCGCGCTGATGGCCGCCGTCCCCACCGCCGGCACGAAGCGCGGCGAGCTCCAGGGCCTGCCCGGCACCGTGCCCAACCTGATCGCCCCGCCGCGCGGCTGCCGCTTCGCCACGCGCTGTCCCTGGGCCGAGCCCGCCTGCGACGCCGCCCTGCCGCCGATGGAGCGCTTCGGCCCGCATCACGAGGCCGCCTGCCTCGTCGCCGCCCGCACGCGGGAGGAGGCCGCCTGATGCTCCGCATCGAACACGTCACCAAGACCTATGGCGGTGCCCGCAAGGGCCTCGCCGGCCTGCTCGGCACCCCCGCGGCCGAGGTACGCGCCCTGCGCGACGTCTCGCTTTCCGTCCGCCGGGGGGAGAGCTTCGGCCTGGTCGGCGAATCCGGCTCCGGCAAGACCACGCTCACCCGCTGCATCCTCCGCCTGGAGGAAGTCTCCGCCGGCCGCATCCTCTTCGACGGCACCGACCTCGCCACGCTGAAGCCCGCCGAGATGCGCAGCCTGCGCGCCCGCGTGCAGATCGTCTTCCAGGACCCCTACGCCTCGCTGAACCCGCGCATGAGCGTGCGCGACATCCTGTGCGAGCCGATGGAGATCCACCGCGACCGCATGGGCCTCGACGGGCGCGGCCGCCTCGACCGCGCGGCGGAACTCCTCCAGCGCGTCGGCCTCGGCACGCAGCACCTCTCGCGCTTCCCGCACGAATTCTCCGGCGGCCAGCGCCAGCGCATCGGCATCGCCCGCGCCCTGGCCACGAAGCCCGACTTCCTGATCCTGGACGAGCCCACCTCCGCTCTCGACGTCTCCGTGCAGGCCCAGGTGCTGAACCTGTTGCACGAGCTCCAGGCCCAGCTCGGCCTTACATACTTCTTCATCAGCCACGACCTGGGCGTGATCCGCTACATCTGCGACCGCGTCGCGCTGATCTACCGCGGCCAGCTCGTGGAGGAGGGCGACACCGAGGCCGTCTTCCGCAGCCCCGCCAGCGACTATGCCCGCATGCTCCTCGCGGCCATGCCGGACCCGGACCCCGACCGCTCGCCCTTCCACGCCTCTTCCCATGCCACCCGCCCGGCCCCCGGGCCTGGACAGCCACCCGCCGCATCGCCATGACGACGGCACGCCGACGCCCCTGACCGAGGAGACTCCCGACATGCGCAACACGCCGCGCATCTGGCAACTCGTGGACGCGAAGCGGGACGAGATGATCGCCCTTGCCGACCGCGTCTGGGAAACGCCCGAGCCCCTCTACACCGAACGCAGGTCCGCCGCAGCGCATGTCGAGGCGCTGGAGCAGCAGGGCTTCCGCGTCGAGGCCGGCGTCGCCGGCATTCCCACCGCCATCATGGCGGAGGCCGGGGAGGGCGGCCCCGTCATCGCCATCCTGGGCGAATACGACGCCCTGCCGGGCCTCGCGCAGCAGGCCGGAATCGCCGAGCCGAAGCCCGTCGAGGGCCAGAACGGCGCCGGCCATGGCTGCGGCCACAACCTCCTCGGCGCCGGCGCGCTCTTCGCCGCCACGGCGGTCAAGGACTGGCTGGCCGAGCGCGGCATCCAGGGCCGCGTCCGCTACTACGGCTGCCCCGCCGAGGAGGGCGGCGCCGGCAAGACCTTCATGGTCCGCGCCGGACTCTTCGACGACGCCGACATCGCCATCACCTGGCACCCGGATTCCTTTGCCGGCGTCGCCCCCGCCATCGCGCTCGCCAACACCCGCGTGGACTTCACCTTCACCGGCCGCGCCTCGCACGCCGCCGCCGCGCCGGAACTGGGCCGCTCCGCCCTCGATGCCGTCGAGCTGATGAATGTCGGCGTCAACTACATGCGCGAGCACATGAACAGCGAGGCCCGCGTCCACTACGCCATCCTCGACGCCGGCGGCATCGCCCCCAATGTCGTGCAGCCGCGCGCCAAGGTCCGCTACGCCATCCGCAACACCGATGTCGCCGGCATGCGCGCGCTGTTCGAGCGGGTGAGGAAGATCGCCCAGGGCGCCGCGCTGATGACGGAAACTACGCTGGCGGTGAAGGTCGTCAGCGCCTTCTCCAACCTCGTCGGCAACCGCCCGCTGGAAGAGGCCATGCAGGCCGAGTTCGACCGCCTCGGCCCGCCGGAATTCGACGAGGCCGACCGTGCCTACGCCGCCGCCATCCGTGCCACGCTGGACCAGGGCGACATCCGCGCCGCCTTCCGCAGCGCCGGCCTGCCCTTCGACCCGTCGATGGATCTCTGCGACACCATCGTGCCGCTCGACGCGCCCCGGAGGCCCGCCGTCGGCTCCACCGATGTCGGCGACGTCTCCTGGGTCGTTCCCACGGTGCAGGCCCACGGCGCCACCTGCGCCACCGGCACGCCCTTCCATTCCTGGCAGCTCACTGCCCAGGGCCAGAGCCCGCACGCCCACAAGGGCATGATCCACGCCGCCAAGGTGATGGCCGCCACCGCCACGGCTGCCCTGGAAAACCCGGATCTCATCGCCCGCGCCAAGGCCGACCTCGCCCGCCGCCTCGAAGGCCAACGCTACGAAAGCCCCATCCCCGCCGAGATCCCGCCGCCGCTGGACATGGCCAAAGGCTGACCGCACGGCGCGGTCCCTTGGGGGCAAGGCGCTGCCTCGCCCCCAAACCCCCACTTCGCCAGGACACTGCGTGCCCTGGACCCGGTTCGCTGGCTCCTGCTGACGCCGGATCGCGCCGGAGGGCCAGGCTCTCCGGCGACTGCGTGCGCCACATGCACAGACATGGTAGTCTTTCTTTCGGGAGCCCCGCCGATCCACCTGCTCTCCGGGACCGGAGAACGGACCGACCTTGCCACCCGGTGCCCACTCAAGGCGGGGTCTGGGGGAATACTATTCCCCCAGCGGAGGGGGACTGGGGGAAGCGGCGCCTCCCCCGGGGCCGGACACGGGCGCGACGCCTGGAAACCGGGCCTCAGGGCGTCTCCAGCACCGCCACCTGGGTCTTCGGCCCTTCCTCGACCGGCTTCCCCCGGGCGGCGGTGATCTTCACGCCGCTGAAGCTGCCCTCGACATGGCGCAGCACCATCCCCTCGCCGCGCGAGGCAATGCTGACATGCTGCAGCCGGATGTCGCGCAGCGGTGCTTCCGGAAGGCCGGCCAGCAGCCCCGCCCGCCGTGCGCCGCTGGCGAAGAGGTGCTGGATCGTGACGTCATGGATGCGCGGCGTCAGCGGCGTCACCGGCGCTTCCGCCCGGGCGGCCGGCGTGGCCACGGCCACGGCCACCGCCCCCGGGCCGGGCGCCTGGGCCGCGTCCCGGGGCTCGCCCGGATAGGAGGAGTCGATCGACAGCGGCACCGCCACATCCGTCATCCGCGCATGCCGCACCAGCACGTCGCCGACATCGCCGCCCCGGTCCCGCCCGGCCTTGATGCGGATGCCGTACTGCGTTCCGGTGAAGTGGGCGCCGTTGATCCGCACATGCTCCACGCCATGCGCCAGCTCGCTGCCGATCGCCAGCCCGTGCCCATGGCCGAAGCGCACGTTGCTGATGGTGATGTTGCGCGCCGCACGCTTCGGCATGTCGGGGCCCGGCAGGCCGGCCTTGATGGCGATGCCGTCGTCGCCCGTGTCGATGCCGAGGTTCGACAGCGACACCTTGCGCGAGGACACGATGTCCACGCCATCCGTGTTCGGCGAATCCGGCGCGTTGGTGATGCGGACATCGCGCAGCACCACATCCTCGGAATAGCGCAGCGCCACCGTCCACATCGGCGCGTTGGTCAGGTGGACCCCGCGCAGCAGCACCCGCCGGGCGTTGTAGAACTCGATCAGCCAGGGGCGCGGCAGCCCATTGCTGGCCGGCACCTTCTCCATCCCCGGCCCCCAGCTCTTCGCCCCCGCTTGCATCGCCTCCCGCGCCGCCACCGCCGCCGGCCACCACAGCTCCGCGCCCTGGCCGTCGATCGTGCCCTCGCCGATGATGCCGACATCGCTGACATTCACGCCGGAGATCAGCGCCTCGTGCGGCCGGAAAGGGCGGCCGATGAAGGCCCAGGTGAAGCGGTCCGCCTGCGCCACGGCGCGCAGCCGCGTGCCGCGCGCCAGCTCCAGCGTCACATGGTCCTTCAGCGCCAGGGGCCCGGTCAGGAACACCCCGTCCCCGAAGCTCACCCGCCCGCCGCCGCGCGCCGAGCAGGCATCGATCGCCGCTTGGATCGCGGCGGTGTTGTCGGTGGTCCCGTCGCCCCGGGCGCCATGCTTCAGCGGGTCGCAGCTCTGGCTGGCCAGGACGCCCGGCACCCGGGCCTCCCCCGAAACGCCACCAGGGGCCTCCCCCGGAACACCCCCATGGGCACTCCCCTGGGCACTCCCCTGGGCACGCACCCCCGCCGTGCCGGCCAGCAGGGCGAGGGCAAGGGGCAGGAAGCACGGGACGAGACGATGCATCGGGCAACCTCGGTGCGAGGCTGCCTGCTTAGATCACTTGCCGATCCCCTGGAAACACCGCTTCGGACGCCCGGCATCCCGGCCACCGCATGCCCCGGTACAAGCCTCGCGTGCCCTTCCCGGGGGCAGGGCGCGTTTCCGCCCCGCCCACCTGTGAGCGGCCCGGAAAGCCGCTCAGCCCTCCATTGCCACCCGTGTCCGCCAGTCCGCCAGCATGTCGGCCAGCGTGGTCTCCCACGGGATGCGCGGCGCCCAGCCCAGCAGCCGCCGCGCCGCGCCGATATCGCCCGCGGTGCGCTCCACATCGGTCGGCCGCAGCCGTGACGCCTCCTGCTCCACCCGCGCCTCCACCCCGGCCAGGGCGAGCAGCGCCTCCAGGATGTCGCCCACCTTGCGCGGCGCCCCGGTGGCGAGGTTGATCACCGTCCCCGGCGCCAACTCCGCCGCCAGCGCCAGCGCATAGCCCTCGCAGACATCCCGCACGTCCAGGAAGTCGCGCCAGCGGTCCAGCGCCCCGGTGCGGATCACCGGCTCCTGCTTCCCGGCCGCGATCCGCGCCACCTGGTGCGCGAAGGCGCCGACCACGAAGCCGTCCGACTGCCCCGGCCCGGTCTGGTTGAAGGGCCGCATCCGCACCGCCTTCAGCCCGCGCAGCGCCATCTCGCCGATGGCGATGTCCGCCGCCGCCTTCGAGGCCGCATAGGGATTGGCCGGGCGCGGCAGCGCCTCCTCCGTCAGCGGCACCCCCGCCTGGAAGGACAGCCCGTAGATCTCCGCCGAGGAGACATGGACGAAGCGCGCCGCCGGCGACGCCTCCAGCACCGCCTCGGCCAGCGCCAGCGTTCCGTCCAGGTTGGTCCGCCAGGTCAGGCGCGGGTCGCGGAAGGAGACCGGCACCGAGGCCTGCGCCGCCAGATGCAGCACCGCATCCGGCGCCGCCTCCCGCATCCGCCCGGCGAGGTCCCCGCCGAGCAGGTCCATCTCCAGCGTCTCGTCCGCCCCGGGCACGTGCTTCCCGCCATCCCGGCTGGCGGCGATCAGCCGCGCCGCCGGGAAATGCCGCCGCAGCACCGGCAGCAGGTGCCCCCCGACGAAGCCGCCCGCCCCGGTGACGAGGATGCGCCCCGGAATACGTCCCGGGGAGACGGGTTCCGGAACCGCGCCGGACACCGGCCTCAGCCCATCCGCGAGCGGTGGCGGAACAGGTCGGCGTCCACCATCTCCTTGATCATCTCCTCCAGGCTGATCTCCGGCGCCCAGCCCAGCTTCTCCTTGGCCTTGGAGGGATCGCCCAGCAGCAGGTCCACCTCGGCCGGGCGCAGGAAGGCCGGATCGACCTTCACGAACTCCTCGTAGTCCAGCCCGACATGCCCGAAGGCGATCCGGCACATGTCGCGCACCGTGGTGGTGCGCCCCGTGGCGACCACGTAGTCGTCCGGCACCTCCTGCTGCAGCATCAGGTGCATCGCCCGGACATAGTCCTTGGCATGGCCCCAGTCGCGCTTGGCGTCGAGGTTGCCCATCTTCAGCTCGGTCGCCTTGCCCAGCTTGATCCGCGCCGCCCCGTCCGTGACCTTGCGGGTGACGAACTCGATGCCGCGCAGCGGGCTCTCATGGTTGAACAGGATGCCCGAGGAAGCGTGCAGCCCGAAGCTCTCGCGGTAGTTCACCGTCATCCAGTGCGCGTAGAGCTTGGCCACCGCATAGGGGCTGCGCGGATAGAACGGCGTCTTCTCGCTCTGGATCGGGTGCTGCACCAGCCCGTACATCTCGGAGGATGAGGCCTGGTAGAAGCGCGCCTGCGGCGCCACCAGCCGCACCGCCTCCAGCACGTTGTTCGCCCCCAGCGCCGTCACCTGCCCGGTCAGCAGCGGCTGGTTCCAGGAGGTCTTCACGAAGCTCTGCGCGCCGAGGTTATAGACCTCGTCCGGCTTCACCTCGTTCAGCACCCGGATCAGCGAGCTGATGTCGATCAGGTTGCCGTCCATGACCCGGACCTGCCCGGCGATCCCCAGCCAGCGCAGCCGCTCGTCCACCACGTCGGAGGAGGAGGAGCGCCGCACCAGCCCATAGACCTCGTAGCCCTTCTCCAGCAGCAACTGCGAGAGATAGGCGCCGTCCTGGCCCGTCACCCCGGTGATCAACGCTTTCGGCATGGTCCCCCGCCTCGAAACGATACAAGCCGCGCTTTAGCGGTGCCCGTCCCGCTTGGCCAGATCGTTCGCCGTCCGGTTGTGCCGGCAACGGCGCAAATCCCCGCGCTTTCCCGCTCGCCGCCCGTCATGGGTTCCATCGTGTCTCGGGGGCAAGGCTCCGTCTTCCCCAACCCCCGGCCGCCAGGACCCTGCGGGATCACCCCGCCAGCGCGGCCCGGTAATCCGGCACCGGCAGCCGTGCCGGGGGCAGGTGCCGCAGCGCCGTATCCCCCGCCACCTGCCGCAGCGCCGCCGCCGCCGCCGCCACGTCCGCCTCGGCCCAGACCGCGTCGGGCAGGTCATAGGTCGCCTGCGGGTCCCGCGCCGGCACCAGCCGCCAGGGCACGGCGAAGCACCCCGGCCCGGCCATGAAATCCACATTGCCCGACCAGCCCGTGGCCACCACCGGCCGCCCCAGCGCCATGGCCTCGGCGATGGTCAGCCCATAGCCCTCGGCCCGGTGCAGCGAGACCAGCACGTCGCAGCAGGCGGTCAGCGCCCAGAGATCGCGCCGGGGCAGGGCGGCATCCAGCACCCGCACGTTCGGCCGCGCCGCCGCCGCCCGCGCCACCTCCGCCCAGGCCTCGCCCGCCCGCGCCGTGCCATGGGTCTTCAGCACCAGCACATGCTCCGGCGAATCCCCAAAGGCCAGGCGGTGCGCCTCGATCGCCGCCATCGGGTTCTTGCGCCACAGGGAGGACGTCGCGTCGAAGATGCTCAGCCCGACGAAGGCCCCGTCCGGCAGCCCGAAATCCGCCCGCCCCAGCGCCGAGGGATCGGGCCGCGGCGGCGGGTGCGGCACCACCAGCGGCGCCGGAAAGCCCGGTCGCCCCGCCATGGGCCGGGCGAAGACCTCGGCGCAGAACCGGCTCGGCGCCCAGATCCGGTGGCAGGCGCCATAGCCCCGCCGCCAGTCCGCCGGCAGGGCAGACAGCTCCCAGGCCCAGTAGGCGATCAGCCGCTTGCCCGCCACCGCCCGCCGCCCCAGCGCCAGCAGCGCCCAGGGCAGCATCGGCCCGTTCACATGCAGCACGATGGTCCCCGGCCCCTCCGGCACCGCGCCCGGCAACAGGCTTCCCCCATCGATCTCCCGCTCCGGCAAGGGCGGCCCCTGCCGCTGCGCCGCGGTCAGGTCGATCCCCGCCGCCGGCAGCCCAGCCTCCCGCATCGCCCGCAGCATCATCCGCGCGCC
>NZ_BDLP01000036.1:0-24074 GCF_001950415.1 Roseomonas sp. TAS13 | reverse complement strand
GGAGCTGTGCGTAGATGTGATCAAGAGACAGGGGGGCGCCCAGTTCATCCGCCAGGGCCGCCAGCGCCGCCTCGGCATCCTGCTCGTAGCGGCTGAGCACATGGATCTGGGCATCGGGGCGGTAATGGAGGGAGGGCTTGCCGGGATAGGCGAAGAAGCCGACGGGCGCCTTGGCGTTCACCAGGATCAGATGCTCGAATTCCGCCAGGGCCTGGATGGCGACGTCGGCGACATAGGGCACGCGTTCCAGTTGCGGGCGGCCACGGCCGCGGGACACGCGGGCATTGGACATCTCGCCCAGCAGCTTCGCGCCGCTGGCCTGGGCGATGCGCCAGGCCAGCTCCTGGCCCTTCTCGCCCAGCGCGCCGCCGCCGAGAAGGATCAGCACGTTCCGCTTCTCGCGCAGGATGCGTGCGGCGGTCCGGACGGCCGCCGGATCGGGCGCCGGGGCCGGCGGCACGGGCAGGGGCTCCGCCACCACGCCGCCCTCGTTCCAGGATGCGTCGGAGGGCAGGATCAGCGTGGCGATCTGCCCCGGCGCGGTGCGGGCGGCCTGCACGGCCACCGCGGCGTCCCGCCCGACATCGGCGGCGGCCGTGCTGGTGCGGACCCAGGCGGAAACGGGCCGGGCCCAGCCTTCCGTATCGGCCGTGAGCTGCGCGTCATAGGGGCGGTGATAGGTCGCCTGGTCGCCCACGACATTGACGATGCCGCTGCGGGCGCGGCGGGCGTTGTGCAGGTTGCCGAGTCCGTTCGCGAGGCCGGGGCCGCAATGCAGCAGGGTGCAGGCGGGCTTCCGCGCCATGCGCCAATAGCCGTCCGCCATGCCGGTCACGACATTCTCCTGCAGTCCCAGAACGCAGCGCATGCCGGGGATCTGGTCCAGTGCCGCCACGAAATGCATCTCGCTGGTGCCCGGATTGGCGAAGCATGTGTCCACGCCCGACTGGAGCAGCGTATGGACAAGGCTATGGGCACCATTCATGGCGGTTCGTCTCTCCCGTGACGGTTCTGGGCGCGCAGACTGCGCGCGCCCGGCATGGGCCGCAAGGGCCCGGCCCCGGGGCGAGGCCGCGCCGTTCGCCTCCCGGCCGGCTCATCCGATGCGGGCGTGGCGGGCGGGACTTCCCCAGCCCCGCCTCCAGCCGCTAGCTTGCCAAGCCTGGGCCGCGCATCAGAAAGCGGCTGTCGGGGAGGATATGGTGCGACCGAATCTCGGCATGGCGGGCTTCGCCCTGGCATTGGGTCTCGTCCAGCCCGTCCTGGCGCAGGCGCCACGGCCGGCGAACCCACCGCCGGTCAACCAAGGCACCACGCCGCCCGATTGCAGCATGCACGTGAATTTCGACCGCAATGCCGATCTGCCCGGCTACCGGATCGCCTCGGGCGGGCGCGACCAGTGCCTGCCCTTCATGCCCACGAACCAGCTCGTGCCGCTCGGCTACGGCCCGAACGATTTCTACGCCCGGGAATTCACCGATGCGCGCATCCGGCAGCGCTGGGCGCAATGCCGCGAGAACGCCGCCTGCGCCGGACCGGCGCGCAAGGGCGCCGAGGGCTTCACCAGCTTCGAGCCGCGGCGCACCGGCAGCGTCGATCCCGTGGGCCGCATCGACCAGGATGGCGAGGTGGACCTGCGCGCCATCCGCCGCCCGGTCTTCTTCGCGCGGGAGCCTTTCGCCGAGCCGATCGCCGGTGCCGAGCCGCGCACCCACACGGTCGAGTTCACCGTGCCGCGCGACAGCTACGAACGGCTGCATCTCGGGCTGCGCGATCCCATCCGGCTGCGCGGCTGGTATCTGGACGGGCAGGGGATCGAGGACGGGACGGGCGCGCGGCGCCGCGCCCTGGTCATCATGAACAACGGCGGCGGCAGCGAACTGACCGCCACCGACGATCCCCGCGCGACCGGCGTGGCCCGGGATGCGGAGGGCCGCTATGTCGTCGATGCCGCGGCGAAGGGGGAGGGCGAGCAACCGGGCATGCGCCACTGGCGCGGCTTCGTCTGGGCACTGAACGAGGCGGGCTTCGACGTACTGATCACGGACCGTCGCGGCAACGGCATCTCGGGCGGCGTCAACGGCTTCAACACCGCCGAACAGGGCCGCGACATGATGCGTGAGCTGGAACAGATGGAAAGCGGCGAGGGCCTGCGCATCCTGACGCCGCAGGGCGAGGTCCTGTCCGGCCCCGCCGCCGGCGGCAGGCTCATGGCCGGGATGAAGGCGCGGGAGATCCCGGTGGTGCTCGGCGGCTATTCGCGCGGCTCCTATGCCACGGCCTGGGCCATGCACCGCAACTTCGTGGCCGATTGCGACCGCGACCAGCCGGACCAGCCCTGCAAGCCGCCCCTGGGCTGGAGCAATATCCGTGGCGCCATCCTCTACGGCCCCAATTCGGGCGGGCTCGGCTATCGCCTGGCGGGGCACGACATGATCGAGGCAGCGCTGCGGATCGAACGCAACACCACCTACTACCCGGACTCCGAGGTCTTCGCCGGCATCGCCCAATGGCCGGGCCTGCTGATCGCGAAAGGGATCTGGGACTATGTGGAGGGGCTGGAAGGCTCACTCGACGCCTATCGGCGCGCGCGGGAGCCGAAGGAGATCTTCGTCTTCCGCGGCCCGCATCCGTTGAACACCCAGGCTCCGGAGAACATGCGCCTGGTCGGCGAGCGCATGGTCGCCTTCGCGACGGCGGCCGTGCTGGGTCGCCCGGCAGTGCAGGGCGCCACGCCTCCGGCCGATCTCAAGACCCTCGTCGCCTCCAGCCCGCCCTACTGGGAAAGCACCACGCGCCCGGTGGAGTGACAGTCACGGCGCCGGCAGCCATTCCTCCAGCGTCACCTCGAAGGTCATGCAGACCGGGTTCGACCCCGGCACGAAGGGGCCGCCGAAGACATTCCCTTCCGTGTCGGCCACCACGCCGGTCAGGGCAGCCCGCATGGCGCCGTCCTGGCCGGACCTCACCTCCCCCGCGATGCTGACGACCTCCACGGCCGGTCCCTGGACATGGACGTAGCGCCCGTCGAGCGTGCCGAGGCAGGCATCGTTGAGGCTGCCCAGCGCCCCGCGCACGAAGACGTTGCGGAAGCCTTCCGCCAGGCACAGCTTCTCGACGCCGAGGACAAGGTCCTCGTTCGGCGCGATCCGCGCATAGGCGACGCGGCCCATCTGGCCGTTCTCGACGGCGATGGCATCAGACATTCCGGGGAATCCTGTGCGGTTGCAGAAGCGGGATGTTGGTTTCCGGGTCATGGGCCTGCCGCAGCTCGAACTCGTCGAGGGAGGTCACCAGGACCGGGATCGGGATGCGGCCGACGATGCAGGCTTCCGTGACCACATGCCCGCCCTTCACCGCGCCCGATGCGGTGCGGATCGCGGCATGACAGTGCACGAGCGGCCTGTCCTGGAGGCTGCGGCCCAGCGTGGCGTTGCCGAAGATCATGCAGGCCGCCCCTGCATCGATGGGCGCGCTATAGGCGATCAACGCCTGCCCGGATGGATCGGGCGGCGCCACGCAGTATTGCAGGCTGTCGAAATAGCCTCCCAGGATGGTCGTGGAGGCGCTGCTGATGCCAGCCCCCGCCAGCGGGCGGACCAGTGCCTCGAAAAGGCTCAGCCCCGGCTGCAACACGAGCCGGATATGGCGCGCGGCGCGGCCATGCAGGCTCTGGATGCGCACCGGGTTGAAACTGCCCCGGTGGTGCAGGAGCCTGGGCCTGGGGACACTGGCCGTGACGGAATATCCCATGATCGGGTTCCTTCCTGAGTCAGCCTTGCCTTCGGACGAGGTGCGGCATCAGGCCGATACCGGCTGAGCGGGCTGCGCCAGGCAGCCCCGGGCCTGCAGTTCCTCCCGCACGAGCTTCTTGGTGATCTTGCCGTAGGCGGATTTCGGCAGCTCATCCCAGAAGAAGACCCGCTTCGGCAGCTTGTAGCGGGCGATCCTGCCTTCCATCCAGGCGAGCAGTTCCTCCTCGCCCAGCGACATGCCGGGGTTGGTCACCGCCACGGCGACGCCGACCTCGCCCCAGACGCGGTCCGGCATGCCCAGCACCGCGACTTCCGCCAGAGCGGGGTGAGTCAGGAGCTTCTCCTCCACCTCCCGCGGATAGACGTTGGAACCGCCGGAGATGTACATGTCGGATGCCCGGCCGGTGATGTAGAGGAAGCCCTCGCTGTCCTGGTGGCCGAGATCGCCGGTGCGGAACCAGCCGTTGCGGAAGGCCTTCGCATTGGCCGCCGGGTTGTCGTAGTAGCCTGCGAAAACCGCCGGGCCGCAGACACAGACCTCGCCCGTCTCGCCGGGCGGCAGCTCGCGGCCGGTGTCGTCCTGGATGGAAACCTGCATGGCGGTGCGCTCGTAACCGCAGGTGCCGATCCGGACCCCGGGGGCGTCCTCCGCCTCGTGCAGGGCAGGTGGCAGGACGGTGATGTTGCCCGTGACCTCGCCCAGCCCGAAATACTGGACCAGGACTTTGCCGAGCTTGCGCAGGGCGTGCTTCTGGTCCTCCCGGTACATCGGCGCGCCCGCATAGATGACATATCGCAGCGTGGAACGATCGTGGGCATCCACGGCCGGATGCTCGGTCAGCAGCTTCACGATGGTCGGCACGGTGAACATGTTGCTGACATGCCAGCGTTCCACCAGTGACCAGACTTCCTCCGGATCGAGGCGGTCGCCCGCCGGCAGCACGGTCTTCACCGCCCGCGCGACCTGGGCGAGCTGATGGATGCCCGCGCCATGCGACAGGGGCGCGACCACCAGGGAAGCATCGTCCGGGCCCAGCCCCGGCATCAGGTCGCAGAGGTGGTTCGTGGCGACGAAGCCCATCTGGCCATGGGTGAGCACGGCCGCCTTGGGCCGCCCCGTGGTGCCGGAGGTGTAGAAGAACCAGCAGGGGTCGTCATGCTCGACATCGGCGGGCGGGAAAGGCGTGCCGAGATGCCTCTCCGCCAGCGTGTCGTAATCCTCGCCCGCTCCGTCCCCGCCGATGGAGACCACGAGGCGCAGATCCGGCGCCGCCTCGCGCACCGCGGCGGCATGGTCCGGGAACTCCGCGCCGCAGAGCAGGGCCGAGGCGCCGCTGGACTCCGCCAGGTAGGCGACCTCGGCGGGGGTCTGGCGGAAGTTCGTCGGCACCCAGACGGCGCCGAGGCGGAAGCAGGCGAACATGCTTTCGAAAAGCTGGTTGCAGTTGCGGGACTGCACCAGCACGCGGTCGCCCTTGCGGATTCCGCGTGCCGCCAGTGCATGGGCCACGGCGTCCACGCGCCGGTCCATCTCCGCCCAGCTCCATCGCCGCTCGCCCCAGACGAAGCCGATTTCCCCCGCATGGCGCCGGGCGGCCTGCCGCAGGAAGTGCGACAGGTTCATCACCCGCTTCGTGGCCGGCACGACGCCGCCGACGGGGGCGATGCCGCTCACGACAGGCGCTCCAGGATGGAGACGTAGTTGGCGACGGCGGCGCCCCCCATGTTGAAGACGGCGCCCCGGTCGGCGCGGGGAAGCTGCATGTCGCCCGCCCGCCCCGTCAACTGCATCGCCGCCATCACGTGCATCGAGACACCGGTGGCGCCCACCGGGTGCCCCTTGGACTTCAGCCCGCCGGAACGGTTCACCGGCAGCCGTCCGTCCGGCGCGGTGATGCCGTCCAGCGCCACGCGCGCGCCCTGGCCATGCGGCGCCAGCCCCATGGCCTCGTATTCGATCAGCTCGGCGATGGTGAAGCAGTCATGCGTCTCGACGAAGGAGAGGTCGTCCAGCCCCAGCCCCGCATCGGCGAAGGCGCGCTGCCAGGCCTGGGCACCGGCCTCGAAGCGCGTCGGATCGCGGCGCGACAGCGGCAGGTAGTCGTTCACCTGCACCGCCGCGCGGAAGCGCACCGCGTTCTCCATGGCACAGGCGGTTTCCTCGTCGGCCAGGATCAGCGCCGCCGCGCCGTCGCTGACCAGGGAACAGTCCGTACGCTTCAGCGGCCCGGCGACATAGGGGTTCTTCTCCGAGACCGCGCGGCAGAACTCGAAGCCCAGGTCGCGCCGCATCTGCGCATAGGGATTGTCCACGCCGTTGCGATGGTTCTTGGCGGCGATCGCGGCCAGCGCATCAGTCTGGTCGCCGAAGCGCTGGAAGTAGTTCTCGGCGATGCGGCCGAAGACTCCGGCAAAGCCGCCCGGGATGTCGCCTTCCTCGCGGCGATAGGAGGCACCGAGCAGGTTGTCGCCCACCTGCGGCCCCGGCGTGGCGGTCATCTTCTCCACCCCGATCACCAGGGCCAGCCGGCCGCGCCCGGCGGCGATGAAGTCGCGCGCCGCGTAGATCGCCGCGGAACCGGAAGCGCAGGCGTTCTCGCAGCGCGTCGCCGGCTTGAAGCGCAGTTCCGGCACGCTCTGCATCGGCAGCGAGGCCGGGAAATCCTGCCGGCTGAAGCCGTTGTTGAACTGGCCGACAAAGACGGCATCCACCTCGGACGGGGCGATGCCCGCATCCGCGATGGCCGCGCCCGCCACGCGCGCGATCAGGCCTTCGGCATCCGGGTCCTCCAGCTTGCCGAAGGGGGAGTGCGCCCAGCCGACGATGCAGGCTTCAGTCATGGTTCTGTTTCCTCGCGGGATGGGCCGCCGGGCGACGCAGCGTGGCGGCAATGTTGGTGGCGCCGCTGGGGCGGGCGAGCAACTCGCTGACCCGCTTCGCCTCGGCGGCGAGAAGGGCCGCGATCTGCGGCCGCCGGGCATCGCCCAGGCGGCCATCGATGGCGGCGATGGATAGCGCCCCTTCGCAGCGCCCCTGCCGGTCCAGGATCGCCACGCCGGCGCCCCAGCTTCCGGCGGTGAGATGGCCCGGGTTGAAGGCGAAGCCCTCGGCACGCGTGCGGGCCACGGAGGCGCGCAGGATCTCCGGCGTGAAGCTGCGGTAGCGCTCCTCGGCGAATTCCGGGGCGCAGGCGGCGATCATCTCCTCGATCTCGTCGTCGGGCAGGGTGGCGAGGATCGCCAGGCTGCCGGCACCCACACCCAGCGGATGCCGGTCGCCCGCCTGCAGCACATGCGAGCGGATGGGGAAGGGGCCTTCCTCCCGGTGCAGGCAGGCCACGTGCCAGCCGCGCCGCACGGACAGGAAGGCGGTGTCCTCGCTCGCCTGCGCCAGCCGGAAGAGCGAGGGCAGGGCGGCGCGGTGGACGCCGTAGCGGTCCGCTGCCAGGGAGCCGATGACAAAGGCCTCGGGCCCGAGGTGGTAGCGCTCGCTGAGTCGGTCCTGTTCCACCAGCCCCTGGCGCTCCAGCCCGCGCAACAGGCGGTGGACCGTGGGCTTGCTGAGGCGGGAATGCTGGGTGAGATCGATCAGCCGCGCGCCCCGGCCGCCATGCCCGGCCACGAGGCGCAAGAGGCCGATGGCCCGCTCCAGGCTCTGCGTGCCGGACAGTTGCGCACGCTCAGGCATGGTGCAACGCAAAATATTCCAACATGTGGACCTTGGTTTCTCTTGGAAAAACACCGCTTCCCGGCTGAAAAACTATGTCTTATAGAAAAGTTCGTCAAAGCAAATTCGCGCTGTTCCTTTTGAGGTCCACTATACGGAACCAGGGTAACTTTCTTCCGGGACCTCCCGAGGCATGGACACGAAGTTGCCGGACCATGGGGCAGTAAGACCCCCGTCATGACCACGCTGTTATGGGGAAACCTTTCCAATGACATCCATCCCGCGCCGCTCCCTGCTCGCCGGCGCCTCCGCTCTGCCGCTCGTGGCCCTGTGGACACGCCCCTCACGGGCGGCGGAGTTCAGCTACAAGCTCGCGACGAACCTGCCGGCGACGCATCCGCTGAACACGCGCAACGCCGAGGCGGCGGAGAGGATCAAGGCTGCCACCGGCGGGCGGCTGGAGATCCAGCTCTTCCCCAACAGCCAGCTCGGCAACGACACGGACATGCTGAGCCAGGTGCGTTCCGGCGCGCTGGAATTCTTCACGCTATCCGGGCTGATCCTGTCCACGCTGGTGCCGCTCGCCGCCATCAACGGCGTCGGCTTCGCCTTCAAGGACAGCCAGCAGGTCTTCGCCGCCATGGATGGCGACCTGGGCAAGCTCATCCGGGCCGAGATCGCGAAGCGCAACATCATGGCCTTCGAGCATATCTTCGACAACGGCTACCGGCAGATCACCACCAGCACCAGGCCGATCCGCACGCCCGAGGACCTGCGCGGCATGAAGATCCGCGTGCCGGTCAGCCCGCTCTGGACCTCGATGTTCCGGGCCTTTGATGCCGCGCCGGCCTCGATCAACTTCAACGAGGTCTATTCGGCCCTGCAGACGAAGATCGTGGAAGGTCAGGAAAACCCGCTCGCCATCGTGGAGGCCGCCAAGCTCTACGAGGTGCAGAAATACTGCTCCGTCACCAACCACATGTGGGACGGCTTCTGGCTGCTGGCCAACCAGCGCGCCTTCTCCCGCCTGCCGAAGGACGTGCAGGAGGTCGCCTCGCGCGAATTCGCGCGGGCGGCGAAGGAGCAGCGGGAAGATGTGGCGAAGCTGAACGCGGAGCTGCGCGAGAAGCTCTCCACCGCCGGGCTGCAGTTCAACGACACCGACCCGAAGGCCTTCCGCGACGCGCTGCGCAAGGCCGGCTTCTATGCCGAGTGGAAGGGCAAGTTCGGTGACGCCGCCTGGAAGACCCTGGAGGATGCGGTGGGAGGGCTGGCATGAGTTCCATCGCGGATACGCCCGTGGCCACCTCCGGTGTCCCGGCGCTGGGCGGCATGGCGGCAGGCCTGCTGCCGCGCGTGGACCGGCTGCTGTGCCATCTGGTGGCCGTGCCGGCCGCGGTGATCGTGCTGGCGGAGATCGGCATCCTCCTCGCCGGGGTGTGGCCCGCTTCGTCTTCCACCAGCCCATCATCTGGTCAGACGAGCTGGCCTCCATCCTCTTCCTCTGGCTGGCCATGCTGGGGGCGGTGATCGCCCTTCAGCGCGGCCAGCACATGCGGCTGACGGCGCTGGTCTCGAAGCGCTCCCCCTCCACCCAGGCGGCGATGCAGGCACTGGCGGTCGGCGCCGGGGCGCTGTTCCTGCTGCTGCTCCTGCCGCATGCCATGGAGTATGCGGAGGAGGAATGGTTCATCGAGACCCCCGCCCTGGGCTGGTCGAACATGGTGCGCGCCGCCGCCCTGCCGGTGGGCGTGGCGCTGATGCTCGTGACCTCGCTGCTGCGCCTGGCGCAGCACCGACTGCGGGACCTGCTGCTGGTCTGCGCCATCCTCGCCGTGCTGGCGGCGGCGCTCTGGCTCACCGCGCCGTTGCTGAAGGCGATGGGCCACGGCAATCTCGTGGTGTTCTTCGTCGTGCTGCTGATGGCCGGCGTGCTGTCCGGCGTGCCGATCGCCTTCTCCTTCGGTCTGGCGACGCTGGCCTATCTCGCCACCACCACCAGCGTGCCGCTGCTGGTGCTGGTCGGACGGATGGACGAGGGCATGAGCACCCTGATCCTGCTTGCCGTGCCGCTCTTCGTCTTTCTCGGCGCGCTCATCGAGATGACGGGCATGGCGGCGGCCATGGTGAACTTCCTGGCCTCGCTGCTCGGGCATGTGCGGGGCGGTCTGAACTACGTGCTGCTCGCTGCCATGTACCTCGTTTCCGGCATCTCCGGCGCCAAGGCGGCGGACATGGCGGCGGTGGCGCCCGTGCTGTTCCCCGAGATGAAGCGGCGCGGCTGCGACGAGGGGGAGATGATCTCCCTGCTCTCCGCGTCAGGGGCGATGAGCGAGACCATCCCGCCCTCGATCGTGCTGATCACCATCGGCTCCGTGACCGGCGTCTCCATCGCCGCGCTGTTCACCGGCGGACTGCTGCCGGCCTTCGTCCTGGCGCTGGTGCTGGCGCTGATCGCGTGGAAGCGTTCGCGCCACGAGGATATGAGCGGCGTGCGCAAGGCCAGCGCCCGCATGGTCGGCCGTGCGCTGCTGGTGGCCCTGCCGGCGCTGGCGCTGCCCTTCCTGATCCGCGCCGCGGTGGTGGAAGGCGTCGCCACGGCGACCGAGGTCTCCACCATCGGCATCGCCTATGGCGTGGTGGCCGGGCTGCTGCTCTATCGCCGCTTCGACTGGCGGCGCCTCTATCCGATGCTGGTGGACACGGCGGCGCTGTCGGGCTCGATCCTGCTGATCATCGGAACCGCGAGCTGCATGGCCTGGGCGCTCACGCAGTCCGGCTTCTCGCGCGACCTGGCGCAGCTGATGGGGTCGCTGCCCGGGGGCGCCATCGGCTTCATGGCCGTGTCGATCCTGGCCTTCATGATCCTGGGCAGCGTGCTGGAGGGCATTCCCGCCATCGTGCTGTTCGGGCCGCTGCTGTTCCCCATCGCGCGGAGCATGGGCATCCACGACGTGCATTACTCGATGGTGGTGATCCTGGCGATGGGCCTCGGCCTTTTCGCGCCGCCCTTCGGCGTCGGCTACTACGCCGCCTGCGCCATCGGCAAGGTCAGCCCGGATGCGGGCATGCGGAAGATCTGGCCCTACATGGGCGCGCTGCTGCTGGGCACCATCCTCGTCGCCGCCGTGCCCTGGATCTCGATCGGCTTCCTGGGAGGAAAATGAGCATGCGGAACCGTCTCGAAGGCAAGGTCGCCATCGTCACCGGCGGGCTCTCGGGCATCGGCGATGCCATCGCGCGCCGTCTCCTGGAGGAAGGCGCCAGGGTCATCGCCGCGGACCTGTCGGCCAGTACGGAGCGCCTCTCCGGCCAGGACATCGACCCGGTCCGGACGGATGTCTCCGACCCGGAGCAGGTGCGGGACCTGGTGGCCCAGGTCATGGACCGGCATGGACGCCTGGACTGCCTGGTCAACTCGGCCGGGACCGGCACGGAGCGGGACTTCCTCGACACGCCCGTCGAGCTCTTCGACCGCATCGTCGCGGTCAACCTGCGCGGCACCTTCGTGGTCGGGCAGGCCTGCGCCCGCGCGATGCGCGAGGGCGGTGGCGGGTCCATCGTGAACATCGCCAGCGTCTCGGGCATGACCGGCAACTTCCACCGCTCCGCCTATGGCGCCTCCAAGGGCGGCGTGGTCACGCTGAGCAAGGTGATGGCGGTCGATCTCGCCGCCAGCGGCATCCGCGTGAATGTCCTGGCGCCCGGGCCGGTGGACACGCCGCTGGTGCGCCGGATGCATTCATCGGAAAGCCGCGCCAAATGGGCGCAGCGCACGCCGCTGGGCCGCTACGCGCAGCCGGAGGAGATGGCGGGGGCCGCGGCCTTCCTCTGCTCGGAGGATGCCAGCTACATCACGGGGCATGTACTTGCGGTGGACGGCGGCTTCCTGGGCGCGGGCCTGACCGCGGCCTGAGCACGGGCCGGGGGAGCGTCCTTTCTCCGGTGCGGCTACCGGCCCTGCTCCCGCCCGGCCAGGAAGTCCCGCGCGAAATCCAGGAAGCGCGCGGTCACGGCGCTGTGGTCGGGCCGGCGGATCATCTGGACATCCGCCACCAGCGGCGCATCGGCAAGCGGGCGATAGAGGACGCCCTGGCGCGACAGCAGAGTCACGCTTTCCGGCACCAGGGCGATGCCGAAGCCCGCGGCCACGAGGCCGGGCAGGGAATGGGCCTCCACCACCTGCTGCGAGATGCGGGGCGTGAAGCCCGACGCGATGCAGGCATCCCGCAGATAGGAGGCGAAGCGCGAATCCCGCAAGCGCAGGAAGACCAGCCTTTCCTCCCGCAGCTCCGCGAGGCGCAGGCCCTCGCGCGCCGCCAGCGGATGGTCGTCCCGCAGCGCCACGCAGACCCCCTCCGCCCAGGCACGCTCCGCAACCAGCGTGTCATCCTCGCGCGGCCAGCGCTGGAAGCTGAGATCGACGCGGCGGGCATGCAGGGCCTCCTGCTGTTCCTGGGGCGGCATCTCGTGCAGCCGCACCTCCACCTCGGGAAACCGCGCCTCGAAGCCCGCCACGAGGGAGGCGAGGGGCCCCAGCAGGACCGAACCCGTCAGGGCGATGTCGAGGCGGCCCCGCCGGCCCTGGCCAATGGCGCGCGCCTGCCCGGCCGCTTCCTCCGCCTGGGCGAGGATGGCGCGGGCCTGGAGCAGGAAGGCTTCCCCCGCGTCGGTCAGCTCGACCTTGCGGCTGTTCCGGCGCAGCAGCCGCGTCTCCAGCTCGTGCTCCAGGTCCCGGACCTGCTGGCTGAGCGGGGGCTGCGACAGGCCCAGCCGGGCGGCGGCGGCGGTGAAGCTCAGGGCCTCGGCCACCGCCACGAAGTAGCGCAGGTGTCGCAGTTCCATGCTGGGTTATCCGGGCCGGCGGAGGCTGGCGTATCGATAGGCAGGACGACTGGATCAAGTCCGATAATATATTGGCCCTATCGTCCCGTTTCGTCCAACCTGCCGTGCCATGAAGGATCGGGCAGGCTTCGCCCGAGGCGAGGCAGCCAGGGGAGCCGGGACCGGCATGAGTCAGGACATCGCGCGCAGGATGCCGGCCGGGCCGGGCGACGAGGCTGCCCCGGCTTCCAGGCTCATGCGGCGCCTGGATGCGCTCTGCCGCTTCTCGTCCGGGGAGAGCGGCCTCACCCGCCTCTACCTCACGCCGGAACATCGCGCCGCCGCTGAGCAGGTCGCGGCCTGGATGCGGGAGGCCGGGATGACGGTCTCGCTCGATGCCGCCGCCACCGTGGTTGGCCGCTACGAGGGGCGGGAGCCGGGCCTGCCCGCCCTGTTGCTCGGTTCGCATATCGACACGGTGCGCGATGCCGGGCGCTATGACGGCATGCTCGGGGTGCTGGTGGCCATCGAGGCCGTGGCGGCCCTGCACGCCGCCGGACGGCGCCTGCCCTTCGCCCTGGAGGTCCTGGCCTTTGGCGACGAGGAGGGTGTGCGCTTCCCCGTGACGCTGACTGGCTCGCGCGCCGTCGCGGGCGGCTTCGACCCCTCGGCGCTGGAAAGCCGCGACGCGGAAGGGGTGAGCCTGCGCGAGGCGCTGCACCGTTTCGGTGCCGATCCCGCGGCCATCCCCGCCCTGGCGCGCCGCCCGGACCAGGTCCTGGCCTATCTGGAGGTCCATATCGAGCAGGGGCCGGTGCTGGAGACCGAGGGCTTGCCCACCGGCATCGTGACCGCGATCAACGGCGCCACGCGCTTCGTGGCCGAGATCGGCGGCACCGCCGGCCATGCCGGCACCGTGCCGATGCATCTGCGCCGCGACGCGGTGGCGGCCATGGCGGAGATGGTGCTTGCGGTGGAACGTCTGGCGCTGGAGGAGCCGGACCTCGTCGCGACGGTCGGGCAGGTCACGGCCAGCCCCGGCGCCGTGAACGTCATCGCCGCCGGCGCCCGCTTCACCATCGACCTCCGCAGCCCCCGCGACGCCCTGCGGCACGCGGCGAGCGGGCGGTTGCGCGACGAGCTGTCCACGATCGCGGCGCGCCGGGGCGTGACCCTGTCGCTGCGGCCGACCTATGACGAGGCCGCCGCCCCCTGCGACCCGGCGCTGATCGAGGCGCTGGAAGGCGCCAGCCTCCGCTGCGGCCTCCGCCCGTTCCGGCTGCCGAGCGGCGCGGGCCATGACGGGCTGGCCATGGCGCGCCTGTGCCCCATCGGCATGATCTTCGTTCGCTGCGAGGGCGGCATCAGCCATCATCCGGCCGAGGCGATCGCGGAAGCCGATGCCCTGGCCGCGCTGCGCCTGCTCCTCGAAACCCTGCAGCACCTCCAACCCCGGACTTTCCAGAGAACATGATGTCCCACCAGGATTCGATCCGCGCCTTCCTCGACGGGGAACAGGGCGCCCAGGCGGATTTCCTCGCCGAGCTGGTCAGGATGCCCTCCGACAACCCGCCGGGCGACTGCCGCCCGCATGCCGGGCGCACCGCGGAACTGCTGCGCGCCCTCGGCTACGAGGTGGAGCTGCACGCCGTGCCGGAGGCGCTGGTGCGGGCCCATGGCATGATCAGCGTCACCAACCTCGTGGTGCGGCGCCGCTTCGGCTCGGGCGAGGGGCCGGTGATCGCCCTCAACGCCCATGGCGACGTCGTGCCGCCCGGCGAGGGCTGGACCCGCGACCCCTATGGCGCCGAGGTGGTGGATGGCTGGATGTATGGCCGCGGCGTCGCCGTGTCGAAATCCGACTTCGCCACCTATGTCTGGGCGCTCCGGGCGCTGGAAGCCTCGGGCGCACCGCTGTCCGGCACGGTGGAGCTGCACCTGACCTATGACGAGGAGGCGGGCGGCGAGGTCGGGCCGGGCTTCCTGCTGAGCGAAGGCATCACCAAGCCCGATCTCGTGCTCAGCGCCGGCTTCTCCTACAACGTGGTCACCGCCCATAACGGCTGCCTGCACCTGGAGGTGGAGGTGAACGGCCGCTCCGCCCATGCCGCCATGCCCTTCACCGGCGTGGATGCGCTGGAGGCCGCCACGGCGATCCTCTCGGCCCTCTACGACTGGCGGAAGGGGCTGGCGGCGAAGACGTCGGACATCGCGGGCATCGGCTCGCCGCAACTCACGGTCGGGCTGATCAAGGGCGGCATCAACACCAATGTCGTGCCCGATCGCGTCACCCTTCGGCTCGACCGCCGCATGATCCCCGAGGAGAACCCGGCCGAGGCGGAGGCCGAACTGCGCCAGGTTATCGCCGATGCCGCGGCGGCCTTCCCGAAGGCCCGGGTCGAGGTGCGCCGCATCCTGCTGGCCGAGCCGCTGAAGCCGCTGCCTGGCGGCGAGCGGCTGGTCGAGGCCCTGTGCCGCCATGCCAGCCAGGTCATGGGCGAGCCGATCACCGCCAAGGGCGTCCCGCTCTACACCGATGCGCGCCTCTATTCAGCCCATGGCATCCCGTCCGCACTCTATGGCGCCGGGCCGAGGACCATCGAGGACGCCAATGCCCACCGTGCCGACGAGCGGCTGCCGCTCAGCGACCTGCGCAAGGCAACCGAGGTGGTGGCGCTGACCCTGGCGGAACTGCTGGCCGCCTGACGGTGCGGGCGCGGGGCGCCGCCGCACGCCCCGCCGGTCCTGAGCGCCCCCCCCCGGCTTCAGGCCGCGCCGTGACTCGCGGGCCCTGGTGCCTGGGCATCACACGGCTCCAGGCGCCAGTCCACGGGCTCCAGCCCCTTCGACGCCAGGAAGTCGTTGACCCTGGAAAAGGGTCGGGAGCCGAAGAAGCCGCGATAGGCGGAAAGCGGCGAGGGGTGCTCCGACTGGTGGAGCAGGTGCCGGGTGCCATCCAGCAAGGGCGCCCGCCGCCGTGCATCGTTGCCCCAGAGGATGAAGGCCGTGGGAACGGGCCGTGCGTTCACGGCGGCCAGGACATGGTCCGTGAAGCGGTGCCAGCCGGAACGGGCATGGCTGCCGGGACGCCCTTCCTCCACGGTCAGGGCGGTGTTGAGCAGCAGCACGCCGGCATCGGCCCAGGCGGTCAGGCAGCCATGCGGCGGGGGCCGTAGGCCGAGATCGCCCTCCAGCTCCTTGTGGATGTTCCGCAGGGACGGGGGCACCCGCACGCCCGGCGGCACGGAGAAGGAGAGGCCCATGGCCTGTCCCGGCCTGTGATAGGGGTCCTGGCCGAGGATGACGGCCTTCACCGCGTCCAGGGGAGTCCGCTTCAGCGCCGCGAAGATGCGCTCCGGCTCCGGAAAGACGGTTTTGCCCGCAGCCGCCTCGGCCTGGAGGAAACCCGCGAGCGCCCGCATGTAGGGCGTGTCGAACTCGGCCCCTATGGTGGCCCGCCAGGATTCCGGCAGCGCCGCGCGGGCCTCCGCCCAGGGGGAATCTTCCCCCGTATCCATCCGGCCTGCGGCCATGCCGTGACCTCTCCCGATTGCGCCTTGGCCCATATCGGCCAAAGTGGCCGGCGAGGCCATCCGCCGCGTCGCATGACCGCCTTCCCGGCTCAGCGCGCCGCCTCCTGCGATACGCTGATGAGTTCCGTGCCCACCGGTGTCGGCGGCTGTACGCGGAATTCCTCCTTCCGCGCCGGGGCGGCCTGCCGCCTCATCCGCCAGACGCCGCAGAAGGCGATCAGCAGCTGTGCCAGCACCGTCATCCACAACAGGCTGCGCGGCCCGAAGGCCGACATCGCCGCCCCGATCGCCAGCGGCCCTATGGCCGCGCCGGCCCCCTGGACGAGCAGCATCCCGCCCGAGGCAGCCACGAATTCCTCCGGCCGGACGGAATCGTTCACATGGGCCAGCACCACGCTGTAGGTCGGCACCACCAGCCCGCCGAAAACGAAGACCAGACCGAAATACACCCAGGCCGAGGCACCGGAGGGCGTGAACAGCGCCATGGTGCCCAGCACGGCGACGGCGACGAGCGCGATGACCACCACCAGCAACCGGCGGTCGATCCGGTCCGACAGCAGGCCAAGCGGCCAGGTCATGGCCGCTGCGCCCAGCGCGCCCGCGGCCATGAAGATCGCGATGCCCTGCTGTCCCATCCCGATGGACTGCGCCAACAGGGGGCCGAGCGAGAAGAAGGAGCCGGCGCTGATACCGCAAAGGAAGGCCGCGACCAGCCCGAAGGGTGCCTGGGCATGAAGCCGGAACAGATCGATCCGCACCGGCTGGGCCGGCAGCGGCGGCGCCTTGGCCTGGGACAGCGTGACGGGCAGGACCGCGACGGTCAGGACGACCGACACCACGGCGAAGAGTGCGTAGCCGCCCGGATCGGCGACCGGCAGCAAGAGCTGGCCGACGACGCCCGCGACCAGCCCGGTCATGCCGTAGATGGAGAGGATCTGGCCGCGCACCTCATTGACGGCGGCGCCGTTCAGCCAGCTTTCCACCACCATGAACAGCCCGGCGAAACAGAAGCCGGTCAGCATGCGGGCGATGACCCAGGCCGTGGGATCGATCCAGAGCAGATGGATCAGCGGCACCATCGAGGCCGTCGAGGCGAGCGCGGCAAAGCTGCGGATCTTTCCGACGCGCAGGATCAGCCGGCTGGCGACGAGCGAGCCGATCATGAGGCCGGCGGAGAAGGCGCCGCCGACCAGGCCGATCACCGTGGGCGGGAAGCCTTCCATGCCGCCGCGCACGGCCAGAAGCGTGCCTTGCAGCGTGTTCCCCATTTGCAGCAGGCCAAAGCCCGCGAGCAGGGCAACGACCACCGACAGGGTTGAGGCGAAGGGGACTTTCTGCATGGCGGCATGCTTAACACGAGGCGGCCGGATGACGGCCACCGGCCGCTCCGGTTCCCGATTTATTTGACATAACAAATATTATCGAAACTCTGTGTGCAGCCGCCAGGCTCGTCCCGCGCTTCGGCTGGCGACGCCCCCTCTGCCCCACCCAGCACCAGGTTGTGGCTCCTGCATCACAGCGTGTTCAACTTCCACGCGTCGTGCAATGCGGCACGGGAATCCGCGACTCCGATGCTAGGGTGGAAGCCATTGCAACAGGCCCACCCGGCACCCGGGCGGCCAAGCGAGTGTCGATGGCCACCTCGTCGCGTCACTTTTCCTCTCTCCAACCCGGTTTGGCTTCTCCAACTGCCTCCCTGGGCCTCCCCAGGCCGGGATGGGCGCTGGCGCTCGTTCTGGCGGGCTGCACGCCATCCGTGGCGCAGCCGTCAGGAGGCTTCGCCGCGGCCGCGCCACCGGGCTTTCCGACGGTGGCCCCGCCCGCCGCCTCCCCGCAGTTGCCGCCCGGGACAGGTCCGGCCGTCTTTCCGCTCCCGCTGCCCGACGTGCCGGCACCCTCCGTTCCAGCGGAGCCGCCATCCCTTTCCGCCGCAGCTACGGAAGCCGAGATCACCCGGCTCAGGGCGGATTTCGCCCGCGAGGTGCCGTCACGGCTGACCACGCCAGCACCGGGCGAAGCCCTGATGCCGCAACGCGCCGCCGCAGTGGTGGCGGCCAGCGGAAAGCTCGTCATCGACCGCCCGCAACTGGCCGTGGTCGTGGACCGGAACCCACGCGTGCAGGTCCTGTGGCTGGTGGTGGTCCGGCCCGATGCCGCCTGGGCCGTGATCGGCCGTTCCCGGATCTCTACCGGGGAGACGAACCACTTCGACCACTACATCACGCCGGTCGGCGTCTTCCTCAACACGGACGCGATCCTGGGCTTCCGCGCGCAGGGCACCTTCAATGAGAACCACATCCGCGGCTATGGCGTGAAGGGTATGCGGGTCTGGGATTTCGGCTGGCAGTCGGCCGAGAAAGGTTGGCGCGCCGATCGGGAGCGGGGCGATATCCGGCTGGAGATGCACGCCACCGATCCGGACCGGCTGGAGCGGAGGCTGGGGCGGCCGGACAGCCAGGGCTGCGTGCGCATCCCGGCGGCGCTGAACCGCTTCTTCGACCGGCGCGGCGTGATCGACCGCGACTATGAGCGGGCGGCGGTGGAGGACATCCGCTTCCGGGCGCTTCTACTGCCCGATCGCAACCCGTCGCCCCTGGCCGGGCGTGCGATGATCGTGATCGACTCCGCACTACCTCTCACCACTTCCCCGGCGAGCGGAAAAGTGGCCGGTCTTCCGTAATGCCAGCACGCAAGTGTCCTGACATGTCTCAGCATTGTCAGGCCGTTTGCGTGCTGGCTGAACAGATGGCCCTGCCACTTCATCGCAGGCTTCGTCCAGCAGCAACCGGATGCTGCCGCTGCAGAAGCGCCCCAGAACCTACTTCTCCATCTGAGGAATTACTGATAAAAGGCTGATACTAAAATAAAAACTTCTCGTATTCCAGGAGCGGCGTTGGTCACATCGGCTTCTGCAGGAAGGTTCAGCCGCCCTCCTGGCGCAGCACATGCTTCTGCAGCTTCCCCGACGCCGTACGCGGCAAGCTCTCCACCACGATGAACTCCTTGGGGATCTTGTAGCGGGCGAGGTGTGACTCACAGTGTGCGATCAGGCTCCGCACCGGGATGTCCCGCCCGGATCGGGGCACGATGAAGGCGCGGCCCACCTCCCCCCAGGTGGCATCCGCCACGCCGATCACCGCGACATCCTGCACGTCCGGATGCTCGCCGAGCGCATTCTCGACCTCGGCCGGATAGACGTTCTCGCCGCCGGAGATGAACATGTCCTTGCGGCGGTCCACCAGGGTGACATAGCCGTCCTCGTCGCGGCGGCCGATATCGCCCGTGCGGAACCAGCCGTCCTCGGTGAAGGCGCGGCGCGTCTCCTCCGGCCGGTTCCAGTAGCCGGGCGTGATGCTCGGGCCGGACAGGAGCAGCTCGCCCGCCTCCCCGGCCGGCACGTCCCGCCCCGCCTCGTCCACAAGGCGGCACCCGATCATCGGGGCGGGCAGGCCGGCCGCGCCGGCCTTCGCGGCGATCAGCTTGGGCTCGATCGGCATGCCCAGCACCGTGCCGGCCTCGGTCATGCCGAAGCCATCGACCATGGGCACACCCTGTTCGAGCCACCAGCGGATATCCGCCGCCGGGTTCGGGGCGCCACCGGTGAAGAGCGCGGTGAGCGAGCGCCAGCGGCCCGGGTCGAAATTCGCCTGCTCGCGCAGGCGCTTCGCCATCTGCGGGACGCAGAAATAGTGCGTGGCCCCCAGGTCCGGGTCGCCCAGACGGTCATTGGTGGCAACGGGGTCGAAGCCGGGCGAGACCAGCATCGACCCGCCCGCCAGCAGCGGCGCGCGGAAGCTGGTGATCAGCCCGATGATGTGGAACATCGGGGAATCGCAGAGAAAGACGCTGCGGTGGCTGACACGCCCCAGCACGCCGAAATTCACCGCCGTGGCCAGGGCATTGGCCTCGGTGATGATGACGCCCTTCGGACGGCCGGAGGTGCCGGAGGTGTAGAGGATGATCGACGGCGCCCCGGCATCCGGCAGGGGCGCCATTGGCGCCGGCGGGCTGTCCTCCGCCCGCGCCACCAGTTCCGCCAGCGGGATGGGGCGGCCATCCGGCAGGGGGATGGCACCCTCGTCGCTGTCATGCACCAGCAGCGACGGCTGGCAGTCGTCGAGGATCGCCTCCACCTCCACCCGCGACAGGCGCCAGTTCAGCGGCACGAAGATCAATCCGCGGCGCATGCAGGCCTGTTGCAGGATCACCAGATCGGCGCTGTTGCGCGCCAGCACCGCCACGCGCTGCCCGGCCTGGAGGCCGAGCTGCGCGGCAAGCACCGTGGCCATGCGCTGGATCACCACGTGCAGCGCCGCATAGGTCCAGTGCCGGCCCGTGGCGAGGTCGGTGCAGGCGGGGCGCTCCGGCTGCAGGCGCGCGTGCAGCGCCACCGGATCCGGCGAGGTCCGGAGAGGCATGGATCTTTCTCCCTGATTCCTGGACGGCCTGTTGCTCAGGCTTCGCCGCGGTTCTTGTCGTAGGCGCCGAGGCCGGGCTTGTAGCTCTTCTCGTCGATGAACTGCCGGATGCCTTCCTTGCGGCCGGTGTTGTCGTGGGAGTTGGCCGCCTCCTGGGCGCGGACGAGATAGTCCTCCGCGTTCTCGTAGGTCATCTCGGACACACGGCGGACCGCGTCCTTGGTCGCCTTCAGCGCCACCGGGTTCTTCTGCAGCAGCGTCCGCGCCACTTCCGTGACACGCTCGCGAAGCTGCGCCAGCGGCACGCTCTCGTTCACCAGCTTCCATTCGGCGGCCTTGCGCCCGTCGATCAGCTCGCCGGTCAGGGCATGGTACATGGCGTCGCGGAAGGACAGCAGGTCCACCACCACCTTGGTGGCGCCGCCGCCCGGCAGGATACCCCAGTTGATCTCCGAAAGCGCGAACTTCGCCTCATCCGCGGCGAAGGCGAGGTCGCAGGCGAAGAGCGGGCCATAGCCGCCGCCGAAGCACCAGCCGTTGACCATGGCGATGGTCGGCTTCTGGTACCAGCGCAGCCGGCGCCACCAGCCATAGGACTCACGCTGCGAGCGCCGGACGGCGCCGAGCCCCTGCGCCTCGGTCTCGCGGAAATACTCCTTCAGGTCCATGCCCGCCGACCAGGCCGTGCCCTCGCCCGTCAGGACCAGAACGCCGACATCGTCGCGGAACTCCAGCTCGTCGAGCACCTCCATCATACGGCGGTTCAGCGCCGGGCTCATGCAGTTGCGCTTCTCCGGACGGTTGAAGCGCACCCAGGCAATGCCGCCTTCGACATCGAAGGCGACCGTGCTGTCGTGACCCTGTTCCATGGCAATCTTCCTCCTTCTCGTGGATGTCAGATCGGGAAATGGCCGGGCTGGGTCTCGACGGTGATCCAGCGCAGCTCCGTGAACTCGGCGATGCCCGCCTTGCCGCCGAAGCGGCCATAGCCGGACGCCCCCGTGCCACCGAACGGCATCTGCGCCTCGTCATGCACGGTGGCGCCGTTGACATGGCAGATGCCGCTGCGGATGCGGCGCGCTACGCGAAGGCCACGCGCCGCATCACGCGTGAAGACCGCCGCGGAAAGGCCGTACTCGCTGTCATTGGCGAGGCGGATCGCATCCTCCTCGTCCTTCGCGCGCAGGATGGCGACGACCGGTCCGAAGCTCTCCTCGGCATAGAGCTTCATGCCGCTGGTCACGCCGTCCACCACGGTGGCAGGCATCAGCACGCCCTCGGCCTCGCCGCCGGTGAGCCGGCGCGCGCCCTGCGCGACCGCATCCTGCACCAGGGCCTGCACATGCTCGACCGTCCGCCGGTCCACCACCGCGCCCAGCGGCGCCCGCCCCTCGCGCGGATCGCCGGCCACCAGCGTCGCCGCCTTGGCGCGGAAACGCTCCAGGAAGGCCTCGGCCACGGTTTCCACGACGATGATCCGCTCGGTGGACATGCAGATCTGGCCCTGGTTGAAGAAGGCACCGAAGGCCGCGGCCTTCACCGCCTCGTCCAGGTCGGCATCCTCCAGCACCAGCAGCGGCGCCTTGCCGCCCAGTTCGAGCAGCACGGGCTTCAGGTTGCGCGCGGCGCGCTCCGCGATGATCCGCCCGACCTTGGTGGAGCCGGTGAAGTTGATGCGCCGCACGGCGGGATGGTCGATCAGCGCGCCGACCACCTCCCCCGCATCCTCCGGCGCGTTGGTGACGAGGTTGACGGTGCCCGCGGGCAGCCCCGCCTCCTCCAGTGCCCGGATGATCAGCGCATGGGTGCGTGGGCAGGTCTCGGAGGCCTTCAGCACCACCGTGTTGCCACAGGCCAGCGGCGTGGCGACGGCGCGCGTGGCCAGAATGACCGGCGCGTTCCAGGGCGCGATGCCCAGCACCACGCCCGCCGGCTCGCGGATGGCCATGGACAGGCAGCCGGGCTTGTCGGAAGGGATCACCTCGCCCGCCACCTGCGTCGTCAGCGCCGCCGCCTCGCGCAGCATCCCGGCGGCGAGCATGACATTGAAGCGCGCCCAACTTTCCGTCGCGCCGGTCTCCTCCATCATCGCCGTGACGAATTCCCCGGCCTTCGCGGCCACGGCGTCCGCGGCCTTCAGCAGCAGCAGGCGGCGGGCGCCCGGCCCGGTCTCGGCCCAGCCGGGCAGGGCCCGCGCGGCGGCCTCGGCGGCTTCCCGGGCATCCGCCGCCTTCGCGGCGACGGCGCGTGTCGCGACCTCGCCCGTCACCGGGTTGCGCCGCTCGAACCATTGCCCTTCCGCAGCCGGCCGTTCCTCGCCCGCGATCCGCAGGAACACGGCGTCATTGCGCTGCATGTCGACCTCCCCATAGCCAGCAAGTTTCAATAGTTATGTCTCATAACATTTTTGCCTTGACAAGCGCCGATCGGGAACCGCCTCATGGGTCATGGGCGGAATCAGGGTTCGCAGGCGTGGCAAGGCTGCGGCGCGGGAAGGCGCACGGGAGGATGAGAAGCTCGGGGAGCTGGTCGGCTACAATCTGCGCCGCGCCTGGTCGTATGCGCTCAGCGACTTCGTCGTGGAATTCGCGGATAACGGGCTGCGCCCGGTTCCCTATGGCATGCTCGCCACCATCGCGGAGCGGCCGGGCATCACCGCGACGGAGCTCTGCCGTCTCCTCGGCATGAAGCGCGCCAACACGGCGCCGCTGATCAACGAGATGGAGGAACAAGGGCTGGTCGAGCGCGTGGCGTACAAGGAAGACCGGCGCATCCAGCACCTCTTCCTGAGCGCCTCCGCGAAAGCCGCCATGCCCCGGATCCAGGCGCGGATCAGGCAGCACGAGGACCGTTTCCTGCACCGCCTGACGGAAGCGGAGCGGGTCACACTGCTCGACCTGCTGCAACGCATCTGGAAGGACGAGGAAGGCTAAGGCGGTCCCGCTCCGGGACCGCGCAGGACGGGCAGCCGCGCGGCGGCCTGCCCGGAGGCTGCGGGATGGCTGGGCTCGGTCGCCGGGCGAGGTGCTCGTGGACATCGTGCCGATCGCCGTCCCGGGCAGCCTGTCCGCCTATGTCCAGGTGGGGCGGCGGGCCTCGGCTACCACGCTGCAACCGGCCAGAGCCGCATGAGTCATGGAGCGGGAGGTGCCGCAAACCGCGGTGCCGGGCCCAGGGATCGCTCCGGACCCGTCAGCCGCCGGCCCGTGGCCCGGCATAGAGGGCGCGCGGGCGGATCAACCGGCCGTCGGCGCGCTGTTCCAACGCATGTGCGATCCAGCCGACCGTCCTGCCGGTGGCGAAGATGCCGAGCCCGCCTCCCGCTGGCAGAGGCAGGCATTCCTCCATCAGCGCCAGGGCGACGTCGACGGTCGGCCGGAGCCCGGTCAGGGCCTCGGCCGCCCGGATCATCGCCCGCCAGGACTTGGGGACCGGAAAGCCGTCCAGCAGCGCCATGGCCCGTGGGTCCCCCTGCGGGTAGAGGCGGTGGCCAAAGCCCGGGATCTCCTCCCCCCGGGCGAGCCGTGCGCCGAGGGCCCTGACCGGATCGCGCCGCACCTCCGGGTCCGCCGCCAGGGCGCGGACGCGGTCGGTCATGCCGCCATGCCGGGGCCCGGACAGGGCAGCGAGGCCGGCCAGCACGCAGGCGGCCAGGGAAGCGCCGGTGGAGGCGACAACCCGCGCGGCATAGGCGGAGGCGTTCAGCTCGTGGTCGGCGCAGAGCACCAGGGCCCGGCGCAGCAGGTCCCTGCCCCGGCCGTCGAGTCTCCAGGCGGCACCCAGCCGGTCATGCGCGGCCACGCCATTCCTGCCCTCACCCTCCTCGCCCTCACCCTCCTCGCCCTCCCCGGCCACCGCCTGCGCCACGAGGCCCAGC
>NZ_BDLP01000035.1:0-24275 GCF_001950415.1 Roseomonas sp. TAS13 | reverse complement strand
GCCCAGGGGAAGGCGAAACGCCCCGCCGCCCCGGCCAGCCGCCGCGCCACGGCTCAGGCCACGGCCAGCAGGGCGACCCCGGCGCAGATCAGCCCCAGCGCCGCCACCTTGGCCGGGCCCAGCATCTCGCCGAAGGCGAAGTGCCCGATGGCCGCGACCGCGACATAGGAGACGGCGGTGCAGGGCAGCGCCACGCTCATCGGCAGCTTGCGCAGCGCCACGATGTAGAGCAGCGCCGCGCCGCCATAGGCGCCGAGGCCGATGATGGTCTGCCAGCGGAAGAGCTGGGTGAGGAAGCCGCCCTCGCCCAGCGTTCCCGCCTTGAGCAGGACCTGGCCGAACAGCGAGGTGGCGATCGCCGCGGCGAGCGCGATCCAGGAAGGCATCATCGGACTTCGGCACCATCCCGCAGAACGGCCGCCGCGCCGTGCTCCTGGGGCGGCATCTCCGGCCTGGCCCGCAGCTCCTCCCGCACCACGCCCTGCGGCTTGCCGTTGGCGGACAGGAAGGCGCGGCCGACATACTCGCCCAGCACGCCCAGGATGACGAACTGCACGCCCGCGATCAGCAGCGTGACCACCATCAGCGAGGGCCAGCCCGAGGGCATGCCGTGGACGAAGGTCTCGGCCACCACCCAGCAGACGCCGAGCAGGCCCAGCAGGCCCATGGCGATGCCGGCCAGCCCGGCCATGCGCAGCGGCTTCACCGAGAAGGAGGTGGCGAGGTTCAGCCAGAGCCGGACCAGCCGGCGCAGCGTGTAGTTGGAGCGGCCCTCGGCGCGGGCGAGGTGGCGGACCTCGATGGAATCGATCCGCTGCGTCACCTGCATGATCAGCCCGTCGATATAGGGATAGGGGCCGGTGTAGCGGGTGATGTTCTCCACCACGAGGGCGGACATGCAGCGGAAGGAGGAGAGATAGAGCCCGGCCGGCTTGTCCAGCAGGCTGTCGGCCACCTTGTTGGCGAAGCGCGAGCCGATGTTGCGCCAGGCCTCGTGCTTCTTCTCGGCATAGCGCGTGTAGACCACGTCCCAGCCGCCGAGCCGGGCGTGGTCGTAGAGCCGCACGACCTCCTCCGGCGGGTTCTGCAGGTCGTCATCCATGGTGATGACGTAGCTGCCGCGGGTCCGGCGCAATCCGCTCATGACCGCGTTATGCTCGCCGAAGTTGCGGGAGTGCTCGATATAGGTGAGCGGCACCGTGGCCGTCTCCACCAGGCGCCGGCAGACATCGCCGGAATTGTCCGGGCTGCCGTCGTTCACCAGGATGATCTCGATGCCGCCGGCGGGGCGCAGGGCGGACAGCGCCTCCACCAGCCGGCCCACCGTGGCCGCGCCGCGATAGACGGGAACGACGATGCTGAGGCCTTGGAAGCCATCCAGGGCCGGGGCCACGGCCGGTGCGGAGGGCAGGGGGAACATGACGGGGTCGTCCTTCTCGCCGGCGGAACGCGGCCTGGAGATGGCAGCCCGGGAATGGGCGACCAGGGTGGATGATGGCGCTCTCTTTAGGCCAAAAAATGACCGTCGCGCTCCGGATCTGCGACAGCCCATCCGGAAAGATGCGGCAGGTCTCACCGCACAGCGGCAACCGCCACGCGGGGGTGCAGGGTCCGGGTGCCGCGGGGTCCCGTCCCGTCGAGAAACTCGGCCTCCAGCAGCCCGGGGGTCCGGGGCAGCGGGCAGTCCAACTGCCAGCCGACCGCGATGCGCCCGTAATCCGCGAAGGCATCCGCCAGATCCGGGCGGCGGCCGGTCACCTCGGCCTCGCCCAGCGGCTTCCCGCCCTGGCGCAGGCGAATCCGGGTGACCGGCGGGTCCGCCGCGACGAAGCCCCGCAGCGCCAGCCGTCCCTCCGCCGGATAGGCGGTCGACTCCACGCCGAGGCGGAGGGGCAGCCGGGCGGCGGGGCGCCGGTCCGGCGCGGGCCTCCCGGCACGGCGCCGGTGCGCCCGCGCCAGGCTTTCCAGTATTCGCGCCATGCGGAGCGCATGATGCGGCGCGCGGCCACCGGCGGCATCCTCCAGGAACCGGTCCACCGCCGCGCCATCCTCCCGTGCCCGGCGGAGCGCGTCGAGCACGACCTCCGGCTCCAGCGAGGCGGCGAGGCCGGGGATGCCCCCGAAGGCTTCGAGGGCATCGTCCAGCGGCAGCGAGACCAGCGGCTTGCCCAGGGCCAGGGCCTCCAGCCCCAGGGTGGAATAGTTGGTCAGCACCGCCGAGCAGGCCGCCAGGGCCGGGATCGGGTCCCCGGCCTCGACCAGCGCCTGCAAGCCCGGGTCGCGCGGCAGGCTGGCCCCGGGGCGGTAGAGGCCCGGGCGGGCGGGATGGTCGCGCACCAGAACGGGACGCTCCAGCCGGGCCTCCAGCACGGTCAGTAGCCGGTTCACCGCCTCCACGGCGGTGGGACGCGCATCGGCGACATAGAGCAGGAAGCCCCGGTCGGTGACGGGCTGTTCCGCCAGCCGGTCCAGCTTCGGCAGGCCGGCCACCCGCGCGCGGGCGCGCAGCCAGGGCGCCAGCCGCCCCAGGTCGCGCGGGCCGAAGGCCAGAAAGGCGTCGCAGGTGTCGTGCCGGTTCATCTCCTCCCAGCGCTGCACCAGCCCATGCTGGACGCCGACCCAGAGAGGCGCGCGCGGCAGGCGTTCCCGCAGGTCCGCGCGGAGCCGGGCGAAGGGCAGGGTGTTCACCGCCAGCACGAAGGCGGTGGGCCGGAAGTCCTCGATTTCCGCCGCGATCTCCTCCAGGAAGCCGGGCGAGCGGGCGTGGTCGGCGTATTCCGCCACGGTTCCGGCGGCATGTTCCAGCACCCGGTGCGTGCCTTCCGGCCAGCCGGCGAAGCGGTCGCGCGAGGCATCGCCGGGCAGGGGATAGAGCAGGCTGCGGCAGGCATGGCCACCCGCGCGCAACACCGCCATGGCGGGGGCGAGGTTGTCGAGCGCCCGGAAGGTGCTGCCCAGAAAGAGGAATCTCAAGCCTGTCCCCGCTGTGCCGGCCGGTGCAGCGCGGAATCCCGGTGGGGCGCGGGTGCAAGCCGTGGGCGATATCAACCACCGCGTGTGGCACCGGCGCAAGTGACAGGATGACGCGGCGGGCCGGAAGACCCCTTCAGGGCCGCGCGGCCACCGCCAGCACGGAACCCCCGGCGGGAAAGCGGGCCCCGGCGGCGAGGAGGCGCCGCTCGGCGCGGTCCACGGCCGTCAGCGCGGCATCCAGCCAGGGCGGAAAGGGCGCGACATCGCTGGGGGCATCCTCGCCCCGCGACAGGATCTTCCGCTGCGCCACCATCAGCGGCAGCAGCAGGCTGTTCCAGTAGCGCGTCTCGATGGCGCCGAAACCCGCCCCGGCCAGCAGGCGCCGGGCGGCGGGCGCGGTGTAGCGGCGGGCGTTGTGGACCCGCGTGTCATGGGCCGAACGCAGCCACTCGAAGGCCGGCAGGTTCAGGATCACCCGGCCGCCCGGCGCCAGGACGCGGTGGAACTCGGCCAGGGCCAGGGACTCGGCCACGCCCCGGTGGCACAGCACGTCCACCGACACCACGGCGTCGAAGCTGCCATCGGCGAAGGGCAGGCGGTTGACGTCGCCGCAGGCCACGGCGGCGCCGGACTTGGCGGCGGCCCTCCGGGCGGCGGCGGCGTCGTATTCCAGCCCGGTGCGCCGCAGCCGGGGCAGCGTGCCCTCCAGCCGCCGCAGGAAGCCGCCCGTGCCGCAGCCGGCATCCAGCACGCGGGCGCCGGGCGGCAGGGCGGCCAGGGCATGGGCCAGCCGGGCATGGATGGCGCGGTACCACCACATGCCTTCCTCGGCCTCGTCCATCAGCGTGTATTCGGTGGGCTCCACGGCGCAGATTATTCGCCGGGGCCGCGGCTGCCACAAGGCGGTCCCGCCTCGCCAGCGCCGCATTCGTCTGCCAGGAATTCTCCCGCGGATGTGACCGCCCCCGCTTCCTGTTCCGCCGGACGATGAAACCGCCTCCACACCAGAACGGCCCGGCCGCACCGGGCTACGCCCCAGGACTTCCTTCCGGCGCCCCGCCGCCCTCTCCCAAGGCCCATGCCCTGGCCCGGACCATGGCGGAGGCCATGACAGGCGCCATGACGGGGGCTGTCACGGGCGCCGCGCCCAAGACGGGCGGCCTTTCTTCCACCGCCTCCCCGGCCGCCGCGCGCCTGCGGGCACGGCTGCTGCGCCTGGCGGTGCATCTGCCCGCGCTGCTCTTCCTGCTCGCGGTGCTGTCGCCGCCCCTGAACCACGACGTGGCGGCGGTGCTGAACTTCTCCGAGCGCTGGTTCGCCGGGGAGCGGCTCTATGTGGACCTGATTGACGTCAACCCGCCGCTGATCTTCTCGCTGAACCTGGTCCCGGCGGCGATCGCGGCCTGGACGCCGCTGGACGGGGTGCAGGCGCTGCAGCTCTGCCTGCTCGCCCTGGCCGGGCTGAGCCTGTGGCTCTGCCTGCGGCTGCGCGAGGGGCGGGCCGAGGGCACGGTGGAGGCGGCGGTGCTGACCGGGCTGTTGCCGCTGGCGATGCTGGTGATCGGCTACGACTTCGGGCAGCGGGAGGTTCTGATGGGCACGGCGGCGCTGCCCTATGCGCTGCTGGCCGCGCGTCGGATGGAGGGGCGGCGCACCGCGCGCGGGCTCTGGCTCGGCACCACGCTGCTTGCCGCGCTGGGCTTCGCGCTGAAGCCGCATTTCCTGGCCGTGCCCCTGCTGGTGGAGGCGCTGGTGCTGCTGCGGCGCGGGCCGCGCCGCGCCCTGCGGGACCCGGCGCCCTGGGCGATGGCCGCGGTCTGGCTGGCCTATCTCGCGGCCATCCCGCTGATCTTCCCGGCCTATCTCGGCTATGTCGTGCCGCTGGTCTGGCAGTACTACCTGGATCTCGGCGGGCAGAGCGCCTGGGCGGTGCTGTTCACGCCCAACCTCGCCGTCGCGGCGGCCCTGCTGCTGGTGCTGCTGCCGCTCGCCTTCCGCGCCACGGGCGGCCCCCTGGCGCGGGTGCTGGCGGCGGCGGCGCTGGGCGCCTTCCTGTCCGCCTGGGTGCAGCACAAGGGCTGGACCTACCATGTCGCGCCGGTGCTGATGCTGGGCGGCGTGCTGGCCGGGCTGCTGGCGGCGCGCGCGGCGGATTCCGTCCTGCCGCTGGCCACGGCGCGGCGGGCGGCGCCCGGGCTGGCGCTGCTGGCCACGGCGGGACTCGCCCTCTTCGCCCTGCGCGGCGGCGAGGCGCCCTTCCGCGAGATCGGCTTCGAGGACAGCAAGGCCGGGCGGCTGACCGCCTGGCTCAAGCACGAGGCCTATGGCGAGCGGCTGCTGATCATCAGCCCCGACATCTATCCGGTCTATCCGGCGCTGAACTATGCGCATGTGCAGTCCACGCTGCGCACCATGAACATGTGGCTGCTGCAGGGCGTGTACCGGACCTGCCCGGACAGCGGCGAACGCTACCGCCAGCCCTGGGAGATGAGCCGGGCGGAATTCTTCGTCTACCGCACCGTGGCGGAGGATTTCGCGAAGGCGCCCCCGGCCGCGGTGCTGATCGACCGCAACCCGGGCATTCCCTGGTGCGGGCGGGAATTCGACTTCGCCGAATACTTCTCCCGCCACCCGCTCTTCGCCGCGACCTGGCGGCACTACCACCAGGAGGGCGAGATCGAGGGCTACCGCCTCTATGTCCGGGACAACTGAGGCGGCGCGGCGCGCGCGGAACCCCGCCGCGGCGCCGCCTGCCTGTCCGGGAGGCAGCGGCGGCCAGGAAACGGGCGGGGGAACGGTGCGCCAGGACACAGTGCGGGGATTTTCGGCGCCGCGCGGGGCAGATCAGCGTGTCCCGCACATGCCCTGCGGCGCGAACTCGTCCTACAAAATACCACCCTGAAAGAAATCACCGGCCACAGCGCCGGGAAGGGGGAGTGATTTCGTGTCCAGCAAGGCCGGCGTGACAACGCCCATCGACGACGCCGTTCGGGGGATCGGCTTCGTCGCCCTGAGCTACCTTGTCTTCTCCCTCTCCGACGCCTCGATGAAATGGGCGCTGCCCGAGCTCGGCACCGCGGGCGCCATGATCTGGCGCGGGCTGTTTGGCACGCTCGCCGTGGGGCTCATGGCCGGCGTCTGCCGTCCCGGCGGGCCGGGGCGGATCTGGCCGGTGAACGGACGCCTGATCTTCTGGCGCGGGCTGCTGAACGTCGTGGCGACGGCGCTCTACTACATCGCCTGGCGGCACGGCCTGGCCCTGGGGGACACCTACGCGGTGGCCGCCACCGCGCCGCTGATGCTCACCCTGCTCGCCATCCCCATGCTGGGGGAGACGGTGGGCTGGCGGCGCTGGACCAGCACGGGCATCGGCTTCCTCGGCGTGCTGTTCATGTTCCAGCCGGGCGGCGCGCTCTGGGGGCTGAACACCGTGCTGATCCTGGTCGCGGTCGCCATGC
Organism: Roseomonas sp. TAS13; assembly: GCF_001950415.1. NCBI lineage: Bacteria > Pseudomonadati > Pseudomonadota > Alphaproteobacteria > Acetobacterales > Roseomonadaceae > Roseomonas > Roseomonas sp. TAS13. The sequence goes on along the minus strand of NZ_BDLP01000035.1, from coordinate 17,844 downwards.
TGGCGATGACGCGGATCTGGACCCGTGTCCTGGCGCGCACGGACAAGCCGACCACCATCACCTTCTGGCTGATGTTCGGGCAGCTTCCGGCCGGGCTGCTGATGCTGCCCTTCTTCCCGCTGCCGGAGGAATGGCCCTCGCTCTTCGCCCTGGCGCTGGTGGCGATGTGCGGGCTGGCGCATGGGCTGGCGCACTACCTGCTGGCCCGGGGCTATGCGATCGCGCCGGTCGCGACGCTGGCGCCGCTGGAATACACCCCGATCCTCTGGGGCACCGCACTGGGCTTCGTGATCTGGGGCGACATGCCCGCCTGGACGACCTTCGCCGGCGCCGGCGTGGTGGTTTGCGCCGGCCTGTACAACCTGCACCGGGAGCGCATCCGGGCGCGGGAGAAGCGGCGGATGGAAAGCCGGGCGGACGGCAAGGGTGCCGCCGCCCCGGCGCGCCTGGCGGCGAGGACGGCGGCATGAGGCACGACCTGCGGCGCGGGGCCCTGCTGATCGTCGCGGCCGGGCTGATCTGGCAGCTGATGAACGCGCTGGTGAAGCAGCTCGGCAGCACCATCCCGGTTCCCGAGCTGATGTTCTTCCGCAACCTGTTCTCGCTGCCGATGGTGCTGCTGATCGCCTCGCGCGGCACGATCACGCTGCGCACGCGGCGCTTCGGCGGCCATGTGGTCCGGGCCAGCACCGGGCTGGTGGCGATGAGCCTGTCCTTCCTGGCGGTGAGCGTGCTGCCGCTCGCGGAGCAGCAGGTGCTGGGCTACACGCAGCCGCTCTTCATCACGATCCTGGCCATCCCCTTCCTGGGCGAGCAGCCGGACCGGCGGCGCTGGCTGGCGGTGCTGGTCGGCTTTCTCGGCGTCGTGACGGTGGCGCTGGGGCAGGGCGGGCTGGGCGGCGGCAGCGCCCCCGGCTGGGCCTATGTGGCGGCGGTGACGCAGGGGCTGGTCTCGGCGCTGACCACGCTCCAGATCCGCCAGCTTTCCGCCACCGAGAGCAGCTCCACCATCACGCTCTGGCAGGCCATCCTGATGACGGGGATCATGACCTGCGCGCTGCCCTTCGTCTGGGTGACGCCGACATGGGGGCAGTTCGGCCTGCTGGTCCTGCTCGGCACGCTGGGCGGGCTGGCCCAGGTGCTGCAGACGGAAGCCTTCGCCTCCGCCCAGGTCTCGGCGCTCGGCCCCTATACCTATTGCGGGCTGATCTGGGCGACGATCATCGGCTGGACCGTCTTCGGCGATGCCCCCTCGCTGGTGATGATCCTGGGCGCGCTCCTCATCGTGGGTGCCGGCCTCGCCATCCTGCCGGGCCACGCAAGGCCCGGGCCGGTGGCCGAGCCCCGCGCCAAGCCCAGCGAGGCGGTGGCCGGCGAATGAGCATCCCCTTCCTCACCGGGGACGACCTGCCGCCCGGCGAGGCGCGGGAGGCCGTCGCCCCGGCCCCCGGCCAGCCCGCGGTGCGGCGCATCCTCTGCGGCAATGCCGGGCCGCTCACCTTCCGCGGCACCAACACCTGGCTGATCGGGCGGGGGGAGGTCACGCTGCTCGACCCCGGACCGGAGGATGCGGCGCATCGCGCGGCCATCCTGCGCGCCACGCGGGGCGAGCGGATCGCCCGCATCCTCGTTTCCCATACGCATCTCGACCATTCGGAAGGCGCCCCGGCCTTGGCCGCCGCGACCGGTGCGCCGGTGCTGGCCTTTGGCGCGCATCCCACCCCGCCGGAGGCCGGGGGGATGGGGGCGGACCACGGCTTCCGCCCGGACGCGCTGCTGGCCGAGGGCGACGCGGTGGAAGGCGAGGGCTGGCGCCTGCGCGCCCTGCACACGCCGGGACATTGCGCCAACCATCTCTGCTTCGTGACGGAGGGGCCGGGGCTGCTCTTCAGTGCCGACCTCGCCATGTCCTGGTCCACCAGCGTCGTCTCGCCGCCGGACGGCGACATGGCGGACTACATGCGTTCCCTGGCCCGGATCGCGGCACGGGACGACCGGCTGATGCTGCCCGGCCATGGCCCCGTCCTGCCGCAGCCCAGGCCCTTCCTCGCCGCGCTGATCCGGCACCGGGAGGCACGCGAGGCGAAGGTGCTGGCGGCGCTGCGCGCGGCGGGCACGGCGAGCGCGGAGGATCTGGTGCCGCCGGTCTATGGACCGTCGCTGGACCCGCGCCTCGTGCGCGGGGCGGCACGCAGCCTGCTCGCGCACCTGCTGAAGCTGGTGGCGGAGGGACGGGCGCGGCGGGAGGGCGGTGGCTTCCGTGCCACGCCCGGCTGACCGGCCCGCCCGGCCCACGGGGACAGGAAAGGGCTTGCCGCCGGGCAGGGAGCCGGTGACATTCCCACGAATCGGTGCCGTCGCCATTTCCCGCGGCGGCGCCTGCGGCTAGAGCGGGGGGCGCAAGCCCCGCTCCGCTTGCCGGGACAGATCGCGGCGGCTCCCCTTGGAATCGCCGCGGCCCGATCGAAACTACCGGGAGCGGCAATGCGCTGCCGGAGGCAAGGAACCAGCCATGTTCACGCTTGAGATCGGCGGCAAGCCGGTTGCCATCACCGACGCGGGGGAAGACGAGGCCCGCGAGATCTTCGAGGGCAAGGAGTTCCGCGACGACCTTCTGGACCTGGAAAGCGAGGACGGCCCCCTCTGGGACGGCGAGGCCCCGCTGAAGTGGCGCGCGGCCACCGAGGAGGAGATCGCCGAGTTCCGCCAGGTGGAGCTGGAGGAAGAGGACGAGGAGGACGAGGAGGATGACGGGCCGGTCATCATGTTCCTCGTGCCGCTGGTCGAGGATGACGAGGACGAGGAATACGAGGAGGATTGAGCGCCTCCCCAGGCCAGGCCCGTACCGGGGTGCGGCCATCCGGCCGTGCCCCCCAGTCCGTGTCTCACTGCCCACGCCCGCCCGCCCGGCACCACCCGTGCCCAGGGGCGGCGCGCGGCGGCCGGGCCGCGCCGCCCGGCGGGCTGGCGCGCCCCGGCCTGTTCCGGCGCCTCAGCGGCGGGTGAAGAAGCCCTCCAGCCGCGCCATCGCCTCGCGCGCCAGTTCGGGCGAGATGGCGAAGCAGAGGCGCAGGCAGCCCTGGCCCGCCGGGCCGAAGGCGGTGCCGGGCGCCAGGCCCACCCTGGCCTCGCGCAGCACGCGCTTGGCGAGGTCGAGGGCGCTCTTCTCCCCCTCCACCAAGAAGAACAGGTAGAAGGCGCCATCCGGCACGCTCAGCGTCACGCCGGGCAGGCGGGACAGGCCGTCCACGAAGATCTGGCGGCTCTCGGCGCAGCGGCCGACCATCTTGCGGATGAAGCCGTCGCCCTGTTCCAGCGCCACGATCGCCGCGTGCTGCACGAAGGTCGGGATCGAGGTGGTGTTGTACTGGTTCAGCTTGGCGAAGGTGGCGTCCAGCCCCTGCGGATAGACCACCCAGCCTGCGCGCCAGCCGGTCATCGCCCAGTTCTTGCTGAAGGTGTTGGTCACCAGCAGCCGGTCGTCGGGGCGTGCGATCTCCAGGAAGGAGGGGGCGATGGCGTTGCCGTAGGTGAAGTGGTTGTACACCTCGTCGGAGAGGATCCAGATCCCCCGCTCCCGGGCGAAGGCCAGCAGCCTTTCCATGTCCGCGCGCGGCATCACCCAGCCCGTGGGGTTGGAGGGCGAGTTGATGACGATGACCTTCGTGCGCGCCGTCACCGCCGCGAAGAGGTCCTCCAGCGACAGGACGAAGCCGCCATCGGCCTTGCGGCGATAGCTGACCGGCACGGGCACGCCGCCGCAGATGCGCGCGGCCTCCAGCAGGTTCGGCCAGGCGGGGGAGGGATGGACGACCTCGTCGCCCGGCTCCAGCACCGCCTGGAAGGCCTGCATCACCGCGTTCATGCCGCCCGAGGTCACGGAGAAGCGCGACGGCGCGACCTCCACCCCCCAGTGGCGGCGGTGGTAGTCGGCCAGCGCCTGGCGCAGCCGGGGCAGGCCCAGGGAATAGGTGTAGCGGGTATGGCCCTCGCGCAGCGCCTGCACCACCGCCTCGGTCACGAAATCCGGGGTGGGGAGGTCGCCCTCGCCGATCCAGAGCTTGATGACCGCGGGGTCCTCGCGGGCGAGGTCGGCCACCTCGGCGATCTGGCTGCTGCCCAGGCCGCGGACGCGCTCCGGCAGCGTCTCGGTGAGGTCGGTCATGGCATCGGAAAGGGCGGCGCTCATCAGGTCCTCATGCGCGGGGCGGCGTCGGAAGGAATTCGGTTATCGCCTGCGGCGTGGGGGAAGGCCACAGCCGCCGGGCGGGAAACCGGGAGCGCACCGGGCCTGCCAGCCATGCGGTGCCTCCGCAGTGGGCACCCCTGCCCGCGGCCGGGCTCCGGCCGCGGGTGCCGGCCGGCCTAGTCCGCCGCGAGGCGCTCCGCGTGCCAGCGGAGATGGTCGTCCATGAAGCTGCTGATGAAGTAGTAGGAGTGGTCGTAGCCCTCCTGCATCCGCAGGGTCAGCGGGATGCCGGCCTTGCCGCAGGCCTCCCGCAGCAGGTCCGGCTTGAGCTGGCTTTCCAGGAAGGGGTCGGCCGTGCCCTGGTCCACCAGGATCTCCGGCAGGCGGGCGCCGTCCTCGATCAGGGCCGTGGCGTCGTGGCCGCGCCAGGTGGCGCGGTCGGGGCCGAGATAGGCGGTAAGCGCCTTCTCCCCCCAGGGGCAGCGCAGGGGCGAGACGATCGGGGCGAAGGCGGAGACCGACCGGAAGCGCGTGGGGTGCCGCAGCGCCAGGGTCAGCGCGCCATGGCCGCCCATGGAATGGCCGGTGACCGCCTGCCGCCCCATATCCGCCGGGAACTCCGCCGAAACGATCCCGGGCAGCTCGCTCGCGATCCAGCTTTCCATGCGGAAATGCGGCGCCCAGGGCGCCTCGGTGGCGTCGAGGTAGAAGCCCGCGCCCTGGCCCAGGTCATAGGCCGGGTCGTCGGCCACGCCCTCGCCACGCGGCGAGGTATCGGGCACCACGAGGATCAGCCCGAGCTCGGCGGCGAGGCGCTGGGCGCCGGCCTTCTCGGTGAAGTTGGCCTCGGTGCAGGTGAGGCCGGACAGGAACCAGAGGAGGGGGAGCTTCGCCCCCGCCTCGCCGGCTCGCGGCGGCAGGTAGAGGCCGAAGCGCATCGGCGTGCCGGTCACCGTGCTGTCGTGGCGGCACACAAGCTGCGTGCCGCCGAAGCTCCGCGTGCGGGAAAGGATCTCCATCAGTAGACGATGACGCTGCGGATGGACTTGCCCTCGTGCATCAGGTCGAAGGCGTGGTTGATCTGGTCGAGCGGCATGGTGTGGGTGATCAGGCTGTCGATCTCGATCTTGCCCTCCATGTACCAGTCCACGATCTTCGGAACGTCGGTGCGGCCGCGCGCGCCGCCGAAGGCCGAGCCCTTCCAGACGCGGCCGGTGACGAGCTGGAAGGGGCGGGTGCTGATCTCCTTGCCCGCCTCGGCCACGCCGATGACGATGCTCTCGCCCCAGCCGCGATGGCAGCATTCCAGCGCCTGCCGCATGACGTTCACGTTGCCCGTGCAGTCGAAGGAGAAATCCGCGCCGCCGCCGGTGATGTCGAGGATGGCCTGGACCACCTTGTCGTTGCCCACCTCGGTCGGATTGATGAAGTCGGTCATGCCGAAGCGCTTCGCCATCTCGACCTTGGCGGGGTTGAGGTCCACGCCGACGATCCTGTCGGCGCCCACCATGCGCGCACCCTGGATGACGTTCAGCCCGATGCCGCCCAGGCCGAAGACCACGACATTGGCGCCGGGCCAGACCTTGGCGGTGTTGATCACCGCGCCGATGCCGGTGGTGACGCCGCAGCCGATGTAGCAGATCTTGTCGAAGGGCGCGTCCTCGCGGACCTTGGCCACCGCGATCTCCGGCAGCACGGTGAAGTTCGCGAAGGTCGAGCAGCCCATGTAGTGGAAGACGGTGTCGCCGCTCGCCTGGCTCCTCGCCGGCGCGCCGCCCGCCGGCTCGCAATGGAAGCGGCTGGTGCCGTCGGGCATCACGCCCTGGCCCTGGGTCGAGCGGATGGCGGTGCAGAGGTTCGTCCGCTGCGACAGGCAGGACTTACAGTTGCGGCATTCCGGCGTGTAGAGCGGAATGACGTGGTCGCCCACCTTCACGCTGGTGACCCCGGCGCCGACCTCGCGCACGATGCCCGCGCCCTCATGCCCCAGGATGGCGGGGAACTTGCCCTCCGAATCCGCGCCGGAAAGGGTGTAGGCGTCGGTGTGGCAGACGCCGGTGGCCATGATCTCCACCAGCACCTCGCCGGGCTTCGGGCCTTCCACCCGCACGGTCTCGATGGTCAGGGGCTTTCCGGCGGCCCAGGCCACCGCGGCGCGTGTTTCCATGGCGTTCAGTTTTCCTGCTGAGGACGGTTTCGGACAAATGCCCCGCGCCCGGGTTGGTGGGCCGGCCGGCGGGGGATCGTGGCCGCACCATAGGGCATCCGGCGCGGGAGGCCAGCCGGGCCGGCAGCGGGGTGGGGCGGAAGGGCCGGGTGGGAGCCGGGGCGGATCACGGCGTGGTTCCCGGTGCGGCAGGGGGTATGGCCGGGGGCGTGTCGCGGGCGAAGGCGGCGCGCAGGGCCTCGGCGGGGATGGTGGCGGTGCTGGAGGTGTAGGAGGTGAAGGCCATCGTGCCGCCCCGGAGGCGGAAGCAGAGATCAGCCGGGTCGTGGCGCAGGTCGCGGCTGACATATTCCGGGTCAGGGATGTCGCCGGTTCTGTACTTCCCGGCCTGCGACACGATGTCGGGGAAGAAGCTGTAAACGATGCGGCCATCGGCCCGCCGGGGCAGTGGCGGTGGGTCCAGACCTGCCGTCATGACGTCTCCCGCCGCGGTGCGAACGGAGCGGCTGCCCGTGAGCAGCCGATCCCCGTCGAACCGGGCGTCGGTGCAGAGCGACACGGCGGCCAAGATGGTGTGGCCACCATTGGCATAGACCCGCGCCAGGTCGTGCGCGGTGGAGAAGCGTACGAGCAATGTGGGCATAGGCTGCGAAGGCAGCCTATCCGATGCGGACCAGAATTCCGGATGATCCCTGAAATCCGTCACCTCGATGCTCTCGAAGCGCAGGTCGTGGATGCGTGGCGAGCCGAGCATGAAGCTCCAGACGGCGCATCCGGGCAGGGTGAGCGGGAGGAGCGCGGCGGCGAGGCGGAGCGTGCGGGCGATCATGGCGGCCTACGGCCTCGCCCCGGTGGCGGGCCAGCGGCCGAGCGCCGCGTTCTCCGGGAGGTCGCGCGGATTGCGCCGGGGCGGGGTCACGGCACGCGCCTGCGGGCGAAGGCGGCGCGCAGGGCCTCGGCCGGGATGATGGCGGTGTTGGAGGTGTAGGAGGTGAACGCCATCGTGCCGCCAAGGAGGTGGAAGCAGAGGTCGGCCGGGTCGCGGCGCAGGTCGCGCGTGACGTAGCGGGGGTCGGGCTCCAAACCGACAGAGTATTTCCCGGCCTGCGATACGATGTCGGGGAAGAAGTAGGACACGATGAGGCCATCGGCGCGCCGTTGCTGCGAAGGAGGGCGCCCCAGGGTATTCATGACGTAACCCTGCTCATCGTAGACGAAAGTGTCCCCCGTGAGCAGCCGGTTCTCGTCGAACCGGCCTTCCGTGCAGATCGACAGGTCAGCGAAGATCGTATGGCCGCCGTCGGCATAAATCGCGGCCAGGTCGTGCGCTGTGGAGAAGCGCACGAGCAATGTGGGCATGGGCTGCGAGGGCAGCCTATCCGATGCGGACCAGAATTCCGGATGGTCCCTGAGATCCGTCACCTCGATGCTCTCGAAGCGCAGGTCGTGGATGCGTGGCGAGCCGAGCATGAAGCTCCAGACGGCACAGCCGGGCAGGGTGAGCGGGAGGAGCGCGGCGGCGAGGCGGAGGGCGGAGCGGGTCACGGCGCGCTCCCCGTCGCGCGGGGAGCGGACCAAGTGCCTAGTGCCGCATCCAACGCGCGATACCCGTCGGAATTCCGGCCTTCCAACAGAGCAGGAAAGCTCCCATGGGTTGCAGCAACGTTGAAGTGGACGTCCGCGTACTGCTGCGGACGCTCATTGTAGGCACCGCCGAGGCCCGCTACGGCGTTCGAGAATTCCAGCGCACTTCCTCCCGTCGCGTTCACATTGATCCAGCGGTCTGCCCCTTGTTTCGCCCAGATGAGGAAGTCCGCCGAATTCCGTCGGCTGCCCACCGGATCGACCGTCACCAGCGTGTCGATCTTATGGCCTTCCTGCGCCAGCTTGCCGGCCACTTCGATGGCCGTGTCACCACCGTAGCTGTGGCCAATTAAGGAGACTTTCGTGCCAGAGGGCTGGCCCTCAATGTACCGCCGAATTTCATCCGCCTGATCGTGTGCGAAGTACTTGCTTCCGACGTGATGCCGCCCGGTGAATGTAGCCTGGTACCTCTCCACAGTCCCCGACAGCGACTTATCCCCCGCCCCGCCCACGAAGATCACCACCCGCTTTTCCGGCTGGTTGCCGTTGGCGGGCGCTGCCGGGGCGGCGGGTTGGGGATCGTTGGCGGGGCTGGGGGCATGGGCCGCCTCGCCCCGGCCGGAGGCGCGGGACTGGGTGTAGCCACTGACCTGTTCCGCATGGCCGTTGCGCTGGCACTGGTAGGGGCGGACGCGGACCTGGCTGCGCTGCCCGTCGCCCCGGCCTGCCTCGTTGGCGGCGACGAGCTGGCGCCAGCCCTCGCCGACCCAGGCGCGGAAGGCATGGCTCTCGGGGTGACCGGACTGGGTGTAGCGCGGGTCGCGCATGGCGGCGTGCAGCTCTTTCTCCGTGATCGCCGGCATTCCGGAGTTCCATCTCTCTCACGGGGAGGTTACCGGATGCAATTCAGGGTTGCAAGAATAAAATCCTATTCCGCGATGGTCACCGGCGGGACCTGGTGCGTTCCGGCAGCCGGGTGTCGAAGCCGGCGAAGCGGAAGAGCGGCCGGTCGTCCCGTGCCCCGGGCGGCAGGGCGAGGAGGGCGCGGAACTCCCGCAGCACGCAGGCGGTGATGGGGGCCAGGGCATGGCCGGGGCTGCCCTCCACCGGATACCAGCCGAGTTCCTCCAGCTCACCGGAGCCGGCGAGGCTGCCGCGCACCGCCTCGGCGGGGGCGAGCAGGAAGCGCGCGTTGAAGCGGATCGGCATGGTGGGGGGCGTGACGGCCCGGCAGAGATAGCCGAGCGGCGCGAGGTCCGGGCGCAGCGTGCCGTCCGGCGCGGCCTCGCCCAGGAGGAGGCCGGTTTCCTCCCGCAGTTCCCGCGCCGCGGCGATGGCCAGGCCATGGGCGGTGCGGGGCGTGGCGCGGCGTTCCAGGGCCTGCCGGGTCGGGGCGGCGAGGGGGGTGAGGGCGGGGGTTCGCCGGTCCGCCGGGTCCAGCCTGCCGCCCGGGAAGACCAGCACGCCGGGCATGAAGCGGTGGGCACGGCTGCGCAGGCCCATCAGTACTTCCACCCCCTGCCGGGACTGCCGCCAGAGGATGAGGGAGGCGGCATCGGCGGGGCGCGCGGCGGCGTCCTTGTTGCGTTCGGGGCCGGTTCTGTCCTGGACGATCATGGGTCCAGCTTGGCACCGGCATGGCGGGAAGGAAATGCGGCGTCGGGCGCGCATGGCGGGTCCTTTCCGGCCGTCCGGCGAGTTGCGAACGTCTCTCAAACCATTGCGCGTGCTTGACAAACGGCAGTCCGGCTCGCATCTGGGCCATACCGGACCCCAGAGGTCCAGTATTCCGCTCCCTGCCGGAGGTCCTGCCGTGCTGCGGTTGTCGAAACTGACGGATTACGCCATCGCCGTGCTGGCCCGGCTGGGCCAGGAGGGCGGGTTGCGCACGGCCCCGGAGCTCGCCGCCGGCACCGGCCTGGGCGAGCCGACGGTGTCCAAGGTACTCAAGACCCTGGGCCATGCGGGCCTCGTGGAAGGGGTGCGCGGCTCGCGCGGTGGGTACCGCCTGGCACGGCCCCTGTCACGTATCTCCCTGGCCGAGGTGGTGGTCGCCATGGATGGGCCGATCGCGCTGACCGCCTGCGTGGACGCCTCCGTCAACAGTTGCGACGCCGAGGCGCTCTGCCCCGTGCGCGGGCGCTGGAACCCGGTGAACGACGCGATCCGCGACGCCCTGGCTTCGGTGTCCCTGGCCGACCTGACGGCCAATCCCTGTCAATCGCATGGCCGCGCCGCTTTGCCGGTGCCCGCCGCCGCGCAGTAGCTGAAAGAGCGAGGACAACGAGATGCCCGCCGTCTCCGAGACGATCGACGCTGTCCAGTCCGTCACCCACTCCACCTACAAGTGGGGCTTCGAGACGGATATCGAGATGGACATGGCCCCCAAGGGGCTGAACGAGGATATCGTCCGCTTCATTTCCGCCCGGAAGGGTGAGCCGGAATGGCTGCTCGACTGGCGCCTCAAGGCCTTCGCCGCCTGGAAGAAGATGGAGGAGCCGCGCTGGCCCGCGGTGAAGTACCCGCCGATCGACTACCAGGACGCCTACTACTACGCCGCGCCGAAGCAGAAGGCCGCGCCGAAGTCGCTGGACGAGGTCGATCCGGAGCTGCTGAAGACCTATGCCAAGCTGGGCATCCCGCTGAAGGAGCAGGCGATCCTGGCGGGCGTCGAGGGCGCGGGCGAGATGCCGGCCGATGCGGAGCGGGACGACGGGCGCGTGCCGGTGGCGGTGGACGCGGTCTTCGACAGCGTGTCCGTGGCCACCACCTATAAGGCGCGGCTGGAGAAGGACGGGATCATCTTCTGCTCCATCTCCGAGGCGGTGCGCGAGCATCCGGAGCTGGTGCGGCAGTACCTGGGGACGGTGGTGCCGGCGGGGGACAACTTCTTCGCGGCGCTGAACTCGGCGGTCTTCACCGACGGGTCCTTCGTCTACATCCCCAAGGGCGTGCGCTGCCCGATGGACCTGTCCACCTATTTCCGCATCAACGCCAAGAGCACGGGCCAGTTCGAGCGGACCCTGATCATCGCCGACGAGGGCGCGACGGTCTCCTACCTGGAGGGCTGCACGGCGCCGCAGCGCGACGAGAACCAGCTCCATGCCGCGGTGGTGGAGCTGGTGGCGCATGACGACGCCACCATCAAGTACTCCACGGTGCAGAACTGGTATCCGGGCGACGAGAACGGCAAGGGCGGCATCTACAACTTCGTCACCAAGCGGGCCGCCTGCCGCGGCAAGCGCTCCAAGGTGAGCTGGACGCAGGTGGAGACGGGCTCGGCCATCACCTGGAAGTACCCGTCCTGCATCCTGCAGGGCGACGACAGCGTGGGCGAGTTCTACTCGGTCGCCATCACCAACAACTGGCAGCAGGCCGATACCGGCACCAAGATGATCCATCTGGGCGCCAACACGAAGTCCACCATCGTGAGCAAGGGCATCAGCGCCGGGCAGGGGCAGAACACCTATCGCGGCCTGGTGAAGATCAGCCCGAAGGCGAAGAACGCCCGCAACTTCACCCAGTGCGACAGCCTGCTGATCGGCGACCAGTGCGGCGCGCACACCGTGCCGTATATCGAGAACCGCTGCATCTCGGCCAAGGTGGAGCACGAGGCGACGACCTCGCGCATCGCCGAGGACCAGCTCTTCTACTGCCGCCAGCGCGGGCTGAACCAGGAGGAGGCGGTGGGCCTCATCGTGAACGGCTTCTGCCGCGAGGTGCTGAAGGAGCTGCCGATGGAATTCGCCGTCGAGGCGCAGAAGCTGCTGGCGATCAGCCTCGAAGGCTCGGTGGGCTGAGGCATCCGCCCGTTCGGGGCAAGAGAGGAACAGGCCCGGCCGTGGCGCACCTGCGTGTGCCGCGCCGGCGCCGGATGGGATAAGAGCGATGTTGAAGATTGAAGGGCTGCGGGCCGAGATCGACGGCAAGGAGATCCTGCGCGGGATCGACCTGGAGGTGCCGACGGGCGAGGTGCATGCCATCATGGGCCCGAACGGTTCGGGCAAGTCCACCCTGTCCTATGTGCTCTCGGGGCGCGAGGGATACGAGGTGACGGGCGGCACGGCGGCGTTCGAGGGACAGGACATCCTGGAGATGGAGCCTGAGGAGCGCGCCGCGGCGGGGCTGTTCCTGGCCTTCCAGTACCCGGTGGAGCTGCCCGGCGTGGGCAATGCCAATTTCCTCCGCACCGCGCTGAACGCGCTGCGCCGCTCGCGCGGCGAGAGCGAGCTGGACGCGATGCAGTTCCTGAAGCTGGCGCGGGACCGGATGAAGAAGCTGTCCATGCCCGAGGACATGCTGAAGCGCGGCGTCAATGTCGGCTTCTCCGGCGGCGAGAAGAAGCGCAACGAGGTGCTGCAGATGGCCCTGCTGCAGCCGAAGCTCGCCATCCTGGACGAGACGGATTCCGGCCTGGATATCGACGCGCTGAAGATCGTGGCCGAGGGCGTGAACGCCCAGCGCGGGCCGGATTTCTCGGCGCTGGTGATCACCCACTACCAGCGGCTGCTGGACTACATCGTGCCGGACCGGGTGCATGTGCTGGCCAATGGCCGGATCATCGCCTCCGGCGGGCCGGAGCTGGCGCATCGCCTGGAAGCCGAGGGCTATGCCACGGTGATCGAGGAGGCCGCGTGACCGCGCTCCCCGCCAACACGCCCGGCGGCACCAGCTTCCTCGCCCGCTACGAGGGGCTGCGTGACCGCCTGCCGGGCCGCAACATCCCCGCCATCCACGCGCTGCGCGAGGCGGCGGCGGAGATCCTGCGTACCACCGGCCTGCCGACGCGCCGCGTCGAGGCCTGGCGCTACACGGACATCACCGCGGTCAGCCGGGCGGAATTCCGCGAGCCGCTGCTTTCGGTGGAAAGCGGCCCCCCCCTGCCGGCGAAGCGCTGCGAATACCGCGCCGTCTTCCTGGACGGCCGCTTCCAGCCCGAGCTGTCGGAGCTGCCGCCCTACGCGGCCCCGCTGAGCGAGCATCTGGTGGCGGCCGCCGGACTGCTGGGCGAGGTGGACGCGCTGCGCCCGGCCGAGGCGCTGAACGCCATGCTCTTCGAGGACGGCCTGTTCCTGGACCTGCCGGAAGGTGCCGGGGGCGGGGAGCTGGAGCTGCTGACCGTGGCGACCGGCCCTGTGGCCATGGCCTATCACCCGCGCCACGTCATCCGCCTGGCGCGCGGTGCCTCGCTGATGCTGCTGGAAACGGCGATGGGGCCGGAGGGCAGCCAGCACCTCCACAACCCGGTCTTCGACATCGCCGTGGCGGAGGACGCGCGCATCGTGCATGTCCGTGCCCAGCGCGAGCCGGTGGATGCCTTCCACCTCGCCCATGTCAACGTCCATGTCGCGGCGCGCGGGGTCTATGACGGCTTCGCGCTGAACGCCGGCGGGCGCGTGGCGCGGTCCGAGATCCGGCTGCGGCTGGACGGGCCGAGGGCGGAAGCGCACCTGAACGGCGCACAGCTCGCGGCCGACGGGCAGGTGGCGGACATCACCACCGCCATCGACCATGCGGCGCCGGACTGCCCCAGCCGCCAGACGGTGAAGACCGTGCTGGCCGGGCGTTCGCGCGGCGTGTTCCAGGGCAAGATCCTGGTGCGGCAGGCGGCGCAGAAGACCGACGGCTACCAGATGAACCAGGCGCTGCTTCTGTCCGAGCAGGCGGAGATGGACAGCAAGCCGCAGCTGGAGATCTATGCCGACGACGTGAAGTGCTCGCACGGCGCCACGGTCGGCGCGCTGGACGAGGAGCAGCTCTTCTACATGCGCTCGCGCGGCATCCCGGCCGATGCGGCGCGGGCGATGCTGGTCCGCGCCTTCCTGGAGGAGGCGATCGAGATCGTGTCCTCCGAGACGGCGAAGGCCGCGCTGGAGGAGGCGATCGCCATCTGGTGGACGCGCCACGGCATCGGCACGCCGGGCGAGGGGGAGGCGGCGTAAAGGCCATGGACGGTTCGGTTGCTTCCGCCGGTTTCGACGTGGCGCGGGTGCGGAAGGATTTCCCGATCCTTTCCACCACGCATCGCGGCAAGCCGCTGGTCTTCCTCGACAGCGGCGCCTCGGCCCAGAAGCCGCGCGCCGTGATCGAGGCGATGAAGGAGATGATGGAGACCGCCTATGCCAATGTGCATCGCGGCGCCTATCACCTCAGCGAGCAGGCGACCGAGGCCTACGAGGCCGCCCGCCGCGCCGCGGCGCGCTTCCTGAACGCCGCCGACGAGCGCGAGATCGTGCTGACCGGTACCGGCTCCACCCAGGCCATCAACCTCGTCGCCCATTCCTTCGGGCGCGGCGTGCTGAAGCCGGGGCAGGCGGTGCTGGTGAGCGAGATGGAGCACCACGCCAACCTCGTCCCCTGGCAGATGCTGCGGGACGCGCATGGGGTGGAGCTGCGCATCTGCCGCGTCACCGATGCGGGCGAGCTGGACATGGCCGACCTGGAGGCGAAGCTCGCCGACGGGAAGGTCGGGCTGGTCTCCATCGCCCATATGTCCAACGTGCTGGGCACGGTGGTGCCGGCGCGGCGGATCGTGGACCTTGCCCATGCCCATGGTGCGCGGGTGATGTTCGACGGCTCGCAGGGCGCGGTTCACCGCAAGGTGGACGTGCAGGCGCTGGGCTGCGACTTCTACGTCTTCACCGCGCACAAGCTCTACGGCCCCACCGGGCTGGGCATCCTCTACGGCCGGATGGAGGTGCTGGAGCAGATGCCGCCCTTCCTGGGCGGCGGCGACATGATCACCGAGGTGACGCTGGAGCGCTCGCTCTTCGCCGAGCCGCCGCTGCGCTTCGAGGCCGGCACGCCGCCGATCATCGAGGCGATCGGGCTGCACGCCGCCATCGACTATGTCGAGGCGATCGGCATGGAGGCGATCGAGGCCCATGAGCGCTCCCTGGTGGACCATGCGATGAAGCGCCTGGGGAATATCGACGGCGTGACCCTGCTGGGCCGGGCGCAGGACCGGGGCGGGGTCTTCGCCTTCTCCCTGGACAACGCCCATTCGCACGACCTCGCGACGCTGCTGGACCGGGCCGGGATCTGCGTGCGCTCCGGGCGGCATTGCGCGGAACCGCTGCACGCCCGCTTCGGGGTGGAGAGCACCTGCCGCGCCTCCTTCGGCCTCTACACGACGCATGAGGAGGTGGATTATCTCGCCGAGGCCGTGACCAAGGCCCGGGAGTTCTTCGCGTGAGGCCCGGTTCCGGGGCAGGCTGTCCCGGGCCCGGCCGCTCTGCCCTGCGGGGCCGGGGAGTGCACTGATGTTCGACGATCTTCGCGACCTCTACCAGGAGGTCATCCTGGACCACGGGCGCAAGCCGCGGAACTTCCGCCGGCTGGAGGATGCCGACCGCCACGCACGGGGCGACAACCCGCTCTGCGGCGACCGGATGGAGCTCTGGGTCAAGCTGGACGGGGACGGCCACATCGCCGACGCCGCCTTCCAGGGCAAGGGCTGCGCCATCTCCATGGCCAGTGCCTCGCTGATGACGGAAACGGTGCGCGGCAAGAGCGCCGCCGAGGCGAAGGAGCTGGGCACGAAGTTCCGCGAACTGGCGATGACAGGCACCTGCCCCGATTGTGGCGCCGACCTTGCCGAGGAGATGGAGCGTCTCCAGGTTCTGGGCGGTGTCGCCGAGTATCCGAGCCGCGTGAAATGCGCGACGCTCGCCTGGCACACGCTGAATGCCGCCCTGGAGGGCGCGAAGGAGGCGTCGAGTGAGTGACACGCCCGCCAAGGAATCCCCCGTGACGGAGGAGAATGCCGGTTCCGCCGCGCCGCAGCCGGCCACCGGTTCCCATGGCGTCTGGACGCCCGATGGCGAGGTGCCGCCGGCCGCGCCCGAGGGCGTGCAGGAAGACGCCGTGCTGAACGCGCTGAAGACGGTCTTCGACCCGGAGATCCCCGTCGACATCTACGAGATGGGGCTGATCTACGCGGTGGAGATCGGCGAGGACGGCACGGTCAAGGTCGAGATGACGCTGACCACGCCTTCCTGCCCCTCGGCGCAGGAACTGCCCACGATGGTCGAGGAAGCGGTCCGCACCGTGCCGAATGTGAGCGATGTGGAGGTCGAGGTCGTCTGGGACCCGCCCTGGGACCCGTCGCGGATGAGCGAGGATGCCCGCCTCGCCCTGAACATGTACTGAGAGAGGTTGTCCCCCCATGAGCACGACGACCGAGACCACGTCCAGGCCGAAGCGGTCCCTGCCGCCGCTGATGTCGCTGTCCGACGCCGCCGCCGAGCGGCTGCGCCGCCTCTACGAGAGCGGTGAGAACGGCAAGTACCTGCGGATCGCGGTGAAGACCAAGGGCTGCTCCGGCATGGCCTATGACCTGAACTGGGTGGACGAGCCCGGGCCGGGCGACGAGGTGGTGACGGACAAGGGCATCACCATCCTGGTGGACCGCAAGGCGACGCTGTTCCTGATCGGCACCACCATGGACTACGAGGTGAAGACCATGTCCGCCGGCTTCACCTTCGTGAACCCGAACGAGAAGGGCCGCTGCGGCTGCGGCGAGAGCTTCCACGTCTGACCGGGGCGGTTGTCAGACCGCCACTTCATCCTCCGCCTCGGCATCCCTCCCGGCGGGGGCGAGGCGCGTATCCAGCCGCACCAGGGCGAAGGCGACGGCCAGGAAGCCGGCCGAGATGACCAGTGTGTTGAGCCCGGTCCGTGCCCAGCCGATCGTCGCCACGTCGATGAAGGGATAGGCGTATCGGCCGCCGAGCTCGCCCCGCAGCAGGGCATAGGCGAGATAGACCAGCGGGTAGATCGCCCAGATCAGCGGATCGTGCCCGCGCAGCCGCCCCTTGGGCATGAACAGCAGCCAGAAGAGCGGCACCAGGGCCGGAATGGCGTCATGCATCAGCATGTTGGCGGTGCGCGCGAGATCGTCGTCCAGCACCGGCACATGGCCGCGCAGCAGCAGCGCATAGACCACGCCCACCAGCATGATCGCCAGCGTCGTGCCCCCGACCAGGCCGGGCGCGGCGAAGCCGGGGCGGCGCAGGGCGATGCCGCTGAAGACCGTGGCCACCACGAGGTTGGTGGTGATGGTGAAATAGCCGAGCAGGACCCAGAGCGCCGTGACGACGGACTGCGTCCGCTCCAGCAGCGATATGAACTGCAGCCCGAGCCCGAGCCAGGCGAGCACGGCGATCAGCGCCGCGAAGCCGGTGGCGGCCTGGCCGAGGGGAAAGTGGCTGGCGGGGAGGGTCTGCTCCGTGTCCGTGTGGAGGGGGGTAGGGTCGGCGTGCAACTTGGATTGGAATCCGGGAAATTGGAGGTGTGGGCGGGGACCTCGGGGGTCAGCCCGCCAAGATGCCCTCAGCCCCGGGCGAATGCCACCACCGATTCGAGGTGCGGCGACCAGAGGAACTGGTCCACCGGCACGGCGGAAACGGCGTGCCAGCCGCCGCGTTTCAGCAGCGCCGCGTCGCGCGCCAGGGCGACGGGGTTGCAGGAGACGTAGATCACCCGCTCGACCCGGCTCCGGGCGATGATGCCGATCTGCTCGGCGGCGCCGGCATAGGGCGGGTCCAGCACCACGGCGGCATAGGCGGCGAGCTCGGCCGGCAGCAGCGGCTGCCGGGCGAGGTCGCGGCGCTTCGCCTGGACACGGCGCATGGCCTTGTTGGCGCCGGCGGCGAGCGCCGCGACCGCCTCGGCCTCGCCCTCGAAAGCGTCCACCCGGGCATGGCGGGCCAGGGGAAGGGACAGCGTGCCCACCCCTGCGTAGAGATCCGCGATCCGGGCCTTGGCGGGCAGCCGGCGCGGCAGGGCCGCCAGCACGGCCGCGACGATTGCGGCCTCGCCTTCCGGCGTCGCCTGGAGGAAGGCGCCGGGCGCCGGGGGCACCGCCACGCCATCGAGCATCAGCGAGACGCCGCCGCTCTGC
>NZ_BDLP01000034.1:0-24328 GCF_001950415.1 Roseomonas sp. TAS13 | reverse complement strand
CCGATATCGACGCGCTGCGCACCGCGCTGGCGGCGGAGCAGTCGGCCCGGCGTGAGGCCGAGGCGCGGGCCTCCGGCGCCGAGGCGATGGTGGCGCATCTCAAGCTGCTGATCGCCCGGCTCAAGCACGACAAGTACGGCGCCTCCTCCGAGCGCGGCCGCAAGCTGCTCGACCAGTTGGAACTCGAGCTCGGCGAGTTGGTCGCCGCCGCCAGCGAGGACGCCGCCAAGGTCGAGGGCGCAGCCTACAAGGACGGCAGCACCCGCCGCCCCGACAGTCCGCCCCGCGGCCAGCCGGTGCGGGCCCCCCTGCCGGCTCACCTGCCACGCGAGCGGATTGTCCTGCCGGCGCCGACGACCTGTCCCTGCTGCAATGGCAAGCTGTCCAAGCTGGGCGAGGACATCACGGAAACGCTCGAGGTCGAGCCGATCAGATGGAAGGTCATCCAGACCGTGCGGGAGAGGTTCTCCTGTCGCTCCTGCGAGACCGTCACCCAGCCGCCGGCACCGTTCCACCCCATCGCCCGCGGCCGGGCAGGACCGAACCTGCTGGCCATGATCCTGGAGGCCAAGTTCGGCCAGCACCTGCCGCTGAACCGCCAGAGCGAGACCTATGCCTTGCAGGGCATCGAACTCAGCGTCTCGACCATCGCCGGCTGGGTCGGGGCCTGCACCGCCAACCTGGACCCGCTGGTCACCCTCATCGAGGCCCATGTGCTGGCGGCCGAGCGGTTGCACGGCGACGATACCACCGTCCCCGTGCTGGCCAAGGGCAAGACCATCACCGGCCGGGTCTGGACCTATGTCCGCGACGACCGGCCCTTTGGCGGCCGGGCACCGCCGGCGGCGATGTTCCGCTACTCCCGTGACCGGACAGCCGAGCATCCGAACCGGCACTTGGTCGGCTATGCCGGCATCCTGCAGGCCGACGCCTATGCCGGGTACAACGGGCTCTACGAGGCTGACCGACAACCGGGGCCGGTCACCGAGGCAGCGTGTTGGGCGCATGGCAGGCGCAAGCTGTTCGAACTGGCCGAGTTGTCGCGGGCGCCGCTCGCCGTCGAGGCGCTGCGCCAGATCGACGCCATCTTTGATGCCGAGCGCACCATCAACAACCTGCCCGCCGAGGCGCGGCTCGTCCTTCGCCGGCAGCACGTCGCGCCGCTGGTCACCGACTTCGAGACCTGGATGCGCGAGAGCCGCGGCAAGCTGTCCCGGCACGCGCCGGTCGCCAAGGCCATGGACTACATGCTGGTGCGCTGGGAAGCCTTCACCCGGTTTCTCGGCAATGGCCGGATCTGCCTCACGAATAATGCTGCCGAACGGGCGCTGCGCGGTATCGCCCTTGGCAGGAAGTCGTGGCTGTTCGCCGGCAGCGATCGCGGCGGCGACCGGGCCGCGGCGATGTACTCGCTGATCTACACCGCCAAGCTGAACGACGTCGACCCGCGCGCCTGGCTGGCCGATGTCCTCGCCCGCATCGCCGACCACCCCGCCTCGCGCCTGCACGAGCTGCTGCCTTGGAACTGGACCCGTGCGAGGGAGGGCAAGGAAGCGGCATGACCAGCTCCAACATCGCCCGGCTGAAGATCACCCTCGACGACGTCAAGCCCGCGGTGACGCGCCGCGTCGAGGTGCCGCTGACCATCCGGCTCGATCGCCTGCATTTGGTGCTGCAGGCCGCCATGGGCTGGACCAACAGCCACCTTTACGAGATCCGCGCCCGCGGTGTGGGCTGGGGCGTGCCCGACCCAGACTGGGGAGACGGCCCGCTCGACGCCCGCAAGACGCGGCTCCTCGACGTCATCGAGGACACCGGCGCGAAGACGCTGAGGTACCTCTACGACTTCGGCGACGGCTGGGAACACACGGTCAAGGTCGAGCGCATCTCCAATGCTATCCCCGGCCTGCTCTACCCGTTCCTGATCAATGCTACAGGCCGTTGCCCACCCGAGGACGTTGGCGGACCCCCAGGTTATGCCGAGTTCCTCGACGCGATCGCCGACCCGAAGCACGAGAGCCACGCCGAGATGGTTCGCTGGGTCGGCGTGCCTTTCGATCCCGCCGGCATCGACTTCGAAGAGCACGCAAAAGCCGTCGACACCCTCGCCAAGGCGTGGTCACGCAAGCCAGCCACCCGGCGCAATTCCGCAAGCTGATCGCGGCCCTCCCAGGATCAGCGCCCCAGAGGAGCTCAGCCCCGACCGATAGCGGTGAACGCCGCCAATCCGCGGTCCTCGGCTACCCGCGGCCTTGGCCGTCTTTCGATTACCCACAAGTCGGCAATCGTCGCGGTGAGGAGAGGGGAAAGGCTTGATCTCATTGAGTCCGGCGTGATTCCTTTCCGGGCACCCCAACGCTGGGCGGAGGGTGTGCGATGGTGCCGTGCGTGCGGGACGCCGCCGGAGGGAATGCTGATGCTTCCTCCTCTCAGGACTGGACGGAAGCCGAGGTGGCGGCTGCGACCTTTGCGGACGCGCGCCTCCACCGCCGGTTCATGGGCCTGCTCGGGCAACTCGCGGCGGGTGTCGGGACGACCATCCCCCAGGCCTGCGGCGATTGGGCCGGAGCGAAAGCTGCCTATCGCTTCCTCGCCAACGCTCGGGTGAGCGAGACCGACATCCTCAGCGGCCACAGGGTGGCGACGGCCGAGCGGTTCAGGTCCTATCGCGGCGTGGTTCTGCTGGTCCAGGACACCACGGAGTTCACCTATCGCCGTGTGTCCACGACCGCGATCGGGATGACCAAGAGCGTCAACAGCGGTCGTGACGCCGAGGGCCGGTGGCGGCACCACACCCTCTGCGGCCTCCTCCTGCACACCAGTCTGGCGGTTACCGAAGATGGCGTACCGCTCGGGCTGACGGCCCTGAAAGTCTGGACGCGGTCGAAGTTCAAGGGGACCGCGGCACTCAAGCGGGTGATCAATCCGACCCGCGTGCCGATCGAGGGCAAGGAGAGTGTCCGCTGGCTCGACAGCCTCCGGCAGTCGGTGGAGCTCCTCGACGATCCGGGACGCTGCATCCATGTCGCCGACCGCGAGAGCGACATCTACGAGCTGTTCTGCCTGACCCAGGAGCTGGGCACCCACTTCGTCGTCCGTACCTGCGTCGATCGGCTTGCGGGCGATGGCACCCACACCGTCTCGGCTGAGATGAAGGAGGCTCGCGTCCGCGGCCTGCACCGGGTCGAACTCCGCGGGGCCGAGGGCGAGGCCATCCAGGCCGTTCTTGAGATCCGCGCCCGTCGCGTCCACCTGCTCCCGCCGATTGGCAAGCAGCGACGCTATCCCGCCCTCGACCTCACGGTCCTGCACGTCACCGAGAGGAATCCGCCGCGTGGTCGCAAGCCAATTGAGTGGAAGCTTCTGACTGACCTGCCGGTGCGCTCTCGCCAGGAGGCATTCGAGAAGATCCGCTGGTACGCCATGCGGTGGAAGATCGAGACCTTCCACAAGGTCCTGAAGTCGGGTTGCCGGGCGGAAGAGTCCCACCTGCAATCCGCCGAGCGGATCGCCAATCTCCTCGCGCTGTTCTGCATCATCGCCTGGCGGATCCTCTGGCTGACGCTGGCTTGCCGTGCCGATCCGGCGGCTGCACCACAAACGGCGCTGAACCGGCAGGAGATCGCTCTCCTCGATCGGCTTGCCCCCGGCGCCGACGGCGGAGGACCCAAAGGTCAAACCCTGGCCGCCTACGTCCAGAAGCTCGCGCGCCTCGGTGGTCACCTCGGACGCTCGCGAGATCCGCCTCCTGGCATCACCGTCCTCTGGCGCGGACTGTCCCGTCTCGCCGACATCGGACTCGGCGTAGAGATCGCTGAGCAGTCAAAATGTGGGTAATCGAAAGCTTCACCGTGGGCTTACGCTGCGGCGAACAGACGAGATGGTGATCGAGCCGACGGAGAGCTGCATGGCGGTCTCGCGGGTGCTGTCGCCCTTCGTCGAGCGGGTGGTGATCGCCAACCCGCTACAGGTCAAAGCGATCGACAACGCACACGTGAAGACCGACAAGGTCGACGCCGGCACGCTGGTGAGCCTCTACACGGCCGGATAGCATAGGTCATTACCCAAACCAGTCTGGCTGCCGGTGTCATGGCGCTCTCTCCCTTGCTCGCAAGGGAGAAAGCTTAAGCCAAGCCGTGATGCTCTACGGCGCCATTGTCCTCGCCGTGCTCCTGTTCCAACTCGTGCTTCGACGGCTCGGGAGCGCGGAATGCTGACGGAGCGCGGCAAAACGATGGAACAGACGAACGGCGTCTGCGGCCAGGTCGATCCGGGCCACGCCGTCCTGACGCGAAGCCACGGTTGCCGCTGCCGGCAACCGTGGCCAAATGCGACCTTCGCGCTGAGATGATCAGGCGATGGCCAGCGAACAGCCTAGCCAATGGTGATGCGATTATCGACGCTCGTCACCCCAGGGGCAGCCCACGCCGACCGCTCGGCTTCCTGCTTCTCGGCCCACGAGCGAACCGTGCCGCGCAGGATCACCTTGCTGCCGTCCACCTCGACGGTGATCCGGTCGGCATCGACCTGGGCGCTGCGGACCAGCGCATCCTGTATTTTCCGCTTCACGTCGGTCGAGCTCACCTTTGCCTTCACGACGATCATGTTGGTCACGCCCTTGACGCCCGTGATCGAACGCACCGCCCGCTCGGCCCACTCCTTCTGGTAGTTCCATTCGGCTTCGCCCTCGAGTGTCAGCCAGCCGTTCTTCACCACGACCTTGACCTTGTCCGCGGCGCCCCAGAGCTCCCGCTTGACGGCCTTGACGGCCTCCTCGGCGATCTCGGGATCGGTGCGTTCGCTGGCGAGCTTGACTTCGATGTCATTCGCGACGCCCTTCACGCCGGACACGCGTTTTGCGGCCTTCTCGGCGTAATAGGAGTCCATGTAGCGCTTGACGAAGCCGGTCAGCGTTACGACGCCGTCCTTGACGGCCACGGCGATGTGGCTGTCATCGATGATGGAAGGATCATATTTGATCTCGTCTTCGACGTCCTTCTTGATCGAAGCATCTGTGCGGAACCATGAGACCATGACGTTCTCCTTTCGTCGGTTGTGCGGGAAGCTTCTGGAAGCTTCTTCGCTTCCGGAAACCACGATGGAGGCAACCGCTCCGCGGCGCATTGACCGCCGTCATCGGACTGGTATTTCGATCGGGCACCGGTCCCGAACGTTAGGCCCTGCGGGCTGCGGGTCGCCGGCGATCCGGCGCAGCCTTCCCGCACCGACGACCTCGATTCGCGAGCCCGGATGCAGACCAGGCCACTTGTCCGCTTCCATGAGCGCCACAAAGGTTCGATGATCGAGGCTCGCCACGTGGGCAGTCGTGGCCGCCTCACAGGCGCTGGCGCGCACCCTTCGGCCAGGACTGCCAACAAGGCGGGGGGAAAGTGGATCGACATCCGAGACCATGATCCAACGCGCCATGGGCCCCGTTTCACCACCCGGCATCAGCCAAATGCAGGGTTCCTCAAACGGATGCTGGGCGCCGGCCGCCATTGCGGCCAGCGCCCAGCAATTTCGCACGAGACTTAGTTAGATCAGGTCCGACAACTGCTGCTTGATCTTGTCGAACCATCCCTGACCGCTTCCGTTATTTGAAGCCTTTTCCTCGATTTGATCGATCTGTTCGTAGATCGGCTTGAATGCCTTCTTGTCCCCGTAACCCAGCAGCTCGGCCATCTTGATCTGATGTCTGGCCTCGGCGAGTTGGCTAGCCAGTGTCTCGTTGTCCTTGTCCGTTCGCTCCTTGTTCTCCGCCAGCGCCTCGGCATTCCTGAGCAGGATTTCGGCACGCAGGATAGGCAACGGAACCACGTCAGTAGTCACCACGAGGGTATTCAGCACGGCCTGCAATGCCACCTTCGCCTCGTCCAACTTGCCCTCTTCGATCAACGGCGCGACGGCCTTGATGGCGGCCGGATAGGTGGCCAGCGGGATGCTGACGGTACGGAATTCAATCTCGCTCGCCAGATCCGCCACCAGGGGACGGGCCTTCTGGATTTCTCCGTCTTCGAGATAATCCTCTGCGTTCTTGATGACGGCCTTGATGGTATCGAGATCCGCCAGCAGGTCATAGGTGACGACCTCAACGTCCACCGGCGCCAACGCCAGTGTCGGCTCTCGCGCCAGGATCAGCTCGAGCTTGCCGGTTGCCCGCTCCAGAGCAGCCAAAGCCTCTTCGGTCTTCTTATCATCAAGTAGCTTCAAGGCATTCTTGGTTTCGTTCACCGCGGCGACCGCATCCGCCGTGACCTTCTTGCGCCTTTCTGCTGCCTGATCCGTTGCTTCCGCATCCACCTGCGGCTGGACCGACTCGGTTGCCTCGTTCCGGGCCTCTGGTTTGGCCGGCAGAGCCGTGTCTTGGGCAAGGGCCTGCAACGAGGCAATCAGGACCACGCTCAGCAGGGCGACGGCAAGGGGATTCAGCTTCAACGTTTTCATTGCTTGTCTCCTTTCGGGGCTAGGCTTTTCACCTAGGGCTGTTGCAAGAGTCGCATGATGACGATAGTTTCGGATAGGAGACGTCTTGGCATTTGCCGGCTCGATCTTGGATGTAACGCTTGAGTTTATCCTCGCATCTGCGCGGAACCATGAGATCACAACGTCATCCGTTCGTTTGCTGTGTGGGGAGCTTCTTTGCTTCCGTAAACCTCGATGGAGGCGATCCCTCCGCGGTGCATTGACCGCCGTCATCGGCCTGATATTTCGATCGGGCACCGGTCCCGTACTTAGGCCTTGCGGGCTGCGGGTCGCCGGCGATCCGGCACAGCCTTCCCTCATCGACGACCTCGATGCGGTTCGCTTCGATCAGCCGTATGGCTCCGGCGCGCTCAAGCGCGTGAAGGGACCGGCAGAGCGTTTCGCCGGCGATCGCCAGATAGGCCGCCACGTCGCGGCGCGGAACCGGGAGCTCGACGGCCCGTCGGCCCGACGGGGTAATCTCCCCGATACCTCGCGCGATCAGGCAGTGCAGATAGGCCGCCACGCGCGCGTCCCGCCTTTGATTGCCCAGCAGGGACGACAGTTCGTAGGCTGCATCCAGTTCATCCAGTGCTGCTGCAAAGAACGTGCGTTCGAGCGCCCGGTCCGCTTCCATGAGCGCCATAAAGGTCCGATGATCGACGCAGGCCACGTGGGCAGCCGTGGCCGCCTCAACTCCGGTACGGCGCGACCCGCGGCAAGGATTGCCGAACAGAGCGCCGGGAAACAGGAATCGCAGCACGCGATATGTGCCGTCCTCGTGAAGCTTCTGGAGACGCAAGACGCCCGACAGGACCACGCCAACGAAGCTCGGCTCGGTAGCCTGGTGGATCAGCACGTCATCCGGTTCCAGACGACGAACCCGCCCACAATCGCAGATGGAGCGGTGCAGAGGAGGACTTTCGTGCATGCCGAACTGCGACCCACCGGATCTCCGAGTCAATTTGCGGGCGACCGGTTCGCACTGCGGCATGAACATGACTCCCTCCCTGGCGACGGCAAGGCCAAGGATGAGGCCAGAACCTTACGTCTGACTGGCGCAAGGTTTACGTTTCTGTAAGGTATGCTATGGGGTCACCACCGTGCCATCGCGCGAAAGGGGCGACCGACATCTGATCCGGATCAAGGACGTCTATAGTGTCAGAAGCGATTTTGGCGCCAAAAGGGAGGACCCAGACCCATGAAAATCCTGCTTCTGGAGGACGACGCAAAGCTCGCCGGTTACGTTTGCAGGGGTCTCCAAGAGGCCGGACACAGCGTCGATCGCCTCACGAACGGATGTGAAGCGCTCTCTCATGCGCTCTACGCCGAGATCGACCTGGCGATCGTGGACCGGATGGTTCCAGGTATCGACGGGGTATCGGTGGTCCGGGCGTTACGGGGCGCGCGGAAGCAGGTTCCCGTGCTGATGCTCACGGCGCTCGGCGACGTCGCCGACCGGGTCGAGGGGCTCGCCGCCGGAGCCGACGACTATCTTTGCAAACCGTTCCATTTCGCGGAACTGCTTGCCCGGATCACGGCGCTCGCCCGCCGTGGTCATCAAGCTTTCGAGCCCCGTGTGCTGAGCGTGCACGACCTCTCGCTCGACCTGCTCGCCCGCACGGCGAAGCGGGGCGGCAAGCAGATCGACCTTCAATCGAAGGAGTTCGCGCTGCTTGAGGTTCTGATGCGCAATGCCGGCCGCGTCGTGCCGCGCACGCTGCTGCTCGACAAGGTCTGGAACCTGAATTTCGAGCCGAATTCCACCATCTTGGAAACGCACATCAGTCGACTGCGCGCCAAGATCGACAAGCCATTCGACCTGCCGCTCGTTCACACCGTTCGCAGCATGGGTTACACTTTGCATGGCCCTCTCTAGACTCTTCGCGACTTCAACATTCCGAACCGCAGTCTATGGTTCCGCGGTGCTGGTCGCAGCGCTCGTCGTCAGTGGGGTAACTGTCCTTTCGACGGTCCGCGCGACTCTTGACGAGGACGTTCGCAATCAGGTCGAGTCCGCGCGAGCTGCTCTCATCGAGGTGTACGCGGCCGAAGGCAGAGACACCTTTCTGGATCACGTGCGACGGGTCGCGTTGCGCCTTGGCGCCTGGCGTCAGGCAATCGTCATATATGATACCCAGGGCCAGCGATTGGCCGGCAACATCGACATCCCGCCACCGCCGGAGGGCTGGCATAAGATCGATGATCCCGCGTTGACGGTGGCTGTCGGTTACCCTCGGATTCTTGCCAATGTCAGCGTGCTCGGCGATTTTACGGTGCTCTCAGGCCGCTCGCTGCGGACGCGGGACGTGACGCTGCGGACGCTCGCGTACTCAGTTTCCGGCCTTGCTCTCCTTGTCATGATTACCTTCATCGGCATCGGCATCGTCCTCGGCAGTCGGGCCCAGCGCAAACTAAGTTCGATCGGCGCGGCGCTGCAGCGCGTGTCGCTGGGCGATCTGTCGGCCAGAGTACCAGTCGATTTGGGGATTGATGCGATCGACCAACTGGCGGGCCAGATTAACAACCAGTTAGCGCGACTCGAGTCGCTTATCTCCTTGACACGCGCGACGTCGGCCACCCTCGCCCACGAGCTGCGAAGCCCGCTTGCCCGTGCGACGCTCGCCATTGAGCGCGCCGCCGACGCCGCAGAGAGCGACCGGGCAAAGCAAGCGCTCGGTGAGGTGGAGGCTGAACTCGCTCGGATCGCCGCCGTGTTCGACTCCGTTCTGCGCATCGCACGCATCGGCAGCCAACCCTCATTGGACAGCGGGCATATCGAACCGGCTGCACTTCTCGCAGAGTTGGTCGAGATATTCGGCCCCGTGGCGGAGGAACGCGGCATAAAGCTCGAGCTTGCGGCACCCGACGATTCGAACCTGCTGCGCGGCGACGTGCCTATGCTCCGCCAGATGGTCGCCAATTTGATCGAGAACGCGCTGGCCTATTGTCCGGCAGGCGCAACGATAACGCTTTCGGCGGAACCGCGGAGCGGCGGCAGGGTCGCGCTCGTCGTCGCCGACACCGGACCGGGAATCCCGGAGGAGGAGCGCTCTCGCGTGACAGAACCCTTTTACCGTGGCGATGCCGACAAGGCGAATCGCGGCGCTGGGCTTGGCCTTTCCATTGTCCAGGCGATTGTCGCCCGCCACGGAGCGCGCCTCGAACTTCTCGATAACCGGCCGGGTCTGAGGGTGGTGGTGGAGTTTCCACCTGCGGGACAAGCACCCGCGTGACATGGCAGGTTTCGGATCGGGAGCCTGCGCGCCCGCATTCAAGGTCGTGAAGCGCCACCTTTCCGCCACAGTGCCCAACCGGACAGGAACGCTATTCCGGCGCCGCAAATAACGGCGTTTGTTTGAGCAAACGGCGTGTCGGCAAAGCCGATCACCCAAGGCGAGACAGTAAGCCAGGCGCCGAGGACCAATCCCAGCCAACCCTGCCATTCCGCCCTCTCCGCAAGGGCAGCAACAGCAACCAGAAGCGCCAGCGCACCCGTTATGACGAAACTCCAGATTGTCAGCGGCGCCCATGCGTCACCGGGCGTCGTTTGCTGCAGCACGAGCGGCGACACGACCAGCCAGCCGCCAAGCGCGACCACGATCCAGCTGTGCCAATTGCGCGTGCTCAAGTCGCTCATCTCTGATCTGACAGGCAAAGGTGCCCTCACTGTGACGCCTTGCGCATCAGGCGCCAATGACCGCCGCCAATGCAGCAATAGCCATGCGCGAAGGCTGGCGCATTCCAACTTCACTGCAGGTTCGACTGAGCATCTCGTCCGGCCCATCGGACCAGAGCACTCCCGCACAACATGCTTATGCCGATGGCGATGAACAGCGGACCGCCAAAGCTGGCGGGAAGGAGGCCTGAGGCCATGGAGACCGAAAGCAGCATGAGGCTGAATTCGCCTCCGTGAGCCAGGATGATGCCGGTTCGCAATGACGCCGGAAGTGGTTCGCCAAACCCGCGAGCGACAGCGAGAAAGATCAGCGCCTTGCCGAAGAAGAGGATCGCGAGCCAGATCAGCACAGCGGGCCAGGATGACGCCAAGGTTCCGAGCGGAAGTTGCGTCCCGATGCCAATGAAGAAGATGCCGACGAAGAGATCGCGAAAAGGCCGGATTTCATTTTCGACGGCATGACGCGCATCGCCTTCGCCAATGATCATCCCGGCGGCGAAGGCAGCGAGCGCCGGGGAAAGCCCTGCGGAGGCTGCGGCGATAGCGGAGCCGAGTGCGATCGCAAGTGCGAGGAGCTGGGCAAGCTCTGGATCGCCACTTTCGGCGATCCATTTGGCTATTACCTGCAGTGGCCCCCGCGCGATGAAGAGAAGGACGACCAGCCCCACGGCTCCAAGAATGACCGTAGGTGCTCCGAATCCTTCAGCGGCGCCGCTCGATGCGTCATGCAGCAGCAGGAAGGCCACGGCGGCAAGGTCCTGAAACAGAAGCACGGCGATCGCCATGCGCCCCTGCAGCGAGCCAAGGGCGTTCACGCTCGCCAGCACCTTGAGGCACAGCGCGGTGGATGACATCGCGACGGCTCCGCCGACGAGGATCGCGGGGACGATGCCAAGGCCGAACAGAGAGATTGTCACCGCGGAAACGAGGATCGTCGTGACGGCAACCTGCGCCAGGCCGAGACCGAAAACGTGACGCTTGAGAGACGCGAGTTTCTCGAAGGAGAACTCCAGGCCGAGCGCAAACAACAACAGAATCACCCCAATTTCACCGATGGTGGTCAGGGCGGCGCTCTCTGAAACCAGACCGAGAGTCGACGGTCCGATCAATAGCCCCGTGAGAATGTAGCCTACAATGCTAGGAATGCCGATTCGCGCGCAGATCGTCACGAGCACAAATGCTGCACCAACAAGAAGAGCGCCACTTTCGAGAAAGCCGATCGTGCCGTGCAAATCGATTCCTTTCCACTTATCTGCGAGCGACGACGAAACGTGAAAATTACTCTCGTGACTGCGAGCGCGCCCAAGCCGTTATTTGCTGAGCCGTCATGGCGCCGCTGGTCCTGCCAACCTCGCGGCCGGCCTTGAACAGGATCATGGTGGGAATGCTGCGGATTCCGTAGCGGCCGGCGATCTGCTGTTCGGCTTCCGTATCGAGCTTACCGAGGCGAACATGCGGCTCTAGTGAACGCGCCGCAGCTTCGAACTGGGGCGCCATCATCTTGCATGGCCCGCACCATTCTGCCCAGAAATCCACGAGCAATGGCAGCTCGGCGCTGGCGTGGCGGTCAAAATTGGACGCAGTGAGAATGACCGGCTTCCCCTGGAAGAGCCGAGCCCCACAACGGCCGCACTTGGGATCGTCGGCCAGGCGATCTTCGGGAACGCGGTTGGTCGTGCTGCACTGTGGGCATGCGAGTGTCGGCATCGATTTTTTCTCCAATGGAATTGCCGTCTTGGATGTCGCGGCGCTTCTTTCTTGCCCCAAAGTCAAAGGAGCTGTTGTCTGCGTGTTTCCCTCTGCCGCGGCTCGGGAAGGTATTCCACGCCGCCACCCTGACGCCGCAGGGGCTGCGGATAGAGCGTCATGAGCTCCAGGATTTCGTCGGGCATATCGGTGCTCACCGAGAGTCCCATGTTCCGCGCCTCGTCGGCGAAGATGGGGTAGTCGTGAGTCCAGGTTCCCGTCGCCAGCTTTGCGGCCAGCGACCGGGCGCGTTCCTGGTCCGTGTTTTCGGCAAGGAACTGCATGGCCATGGTCTGGACCTGGGCGATCGCCTTGCGTCCGACATCGGCCATGACCAGCGTCTGGTCGTCCACCTCGGCGATCGGCTTCTCCTCGGCAACCTTGATGATCGACGCCGCCGGCATGCCGCCGAGCTGCGGGTCGATCGGGCCGAGCACAGAATGGCGACACATCACGATCTCGTCGGCCGCAAGGGCGATCAGGGTACCGCCTGACATCGCGTAATGCGGCACGAAGACCGTCACCTTGCCCTTGTGCCCCTGGATCGCGCGGGCGATCTGGGCCGCGGCCAGCACCAGGCAGCCCGGTGTGTGCAGCACGATGTCGAGAGGAACGTCGTCGTCGGTCATCTGGATGGCGCGCAGGGCCTCCTCCGAATCGTTGACGTCGATGTAGCGCATGAGGGGAAAGCCCAGCAGGTTCATGGTCTCCTGGCGATGGATCAGAAGGATGACGCGGCTGCCGCACTTCTTCTCGATCTGCGCGATCTTCCGCGTGCGCATTGCTTCGAGATACCTGCGCTGCAGAACGGGCTGCAGCGCGGAAATGATGAAGAACAGCCAAAACAGCTGCATTATGTCCATGAACTTTGTCCTCCTCTCCGGCGTCCATCCGGCAAGAACCCGTAGATGCCTTCGTCTCGATAGTAATGGCGATAGGTTGCGCTAGGCCTTCGCAACAGCGGCGTGATGAGCCAGCCGGCGACGAAGCCGCCGATATGCGCCCACTAGGCGATCCCGCCCGACGCCTGGTCACCCAAAGACATAAATCCCGGGATGAGCTGCATGAGGAACCAGATCAAGGCGAATACAAATGCCCGGACTTCGAAGAACAACGGTATGAACAGTATGGGCACGATCATAACCAGCCGGGCCGCCGGAAACATCCGCGCGTAACACCCGATCACACCTGCAATCGCGCCGGATGCACCGAGCGCAGGCACGACCGAGTCAGGGTTCGCGAGCGCATGGGCCAACCCCGCAGCTACGCCGCAGAACAGATAGAACAGGATGAATCGACCGGGGCCGAGACGGTCCTCGACCGCGGGACCGAAAATCCAGAGTGTCCACATGTTGAGGATGAGGTGCAGCCACCCCCCGTGCAGGAACATATTCGTCAGGAAGGGAGTCCAATCAGAGGGGGCGACAAGACTGAGCTGCCCGAAGAAGCGCGATGGCACCAGCGCGAACTCGAACAGGAACCGATCCAGCAGGCGCTGGGGCAGGCTGATCTGGTAGAGGAACGCGAGGACGTTCACCCCTACGAGTGCCCAGACGATGACGGGAGGATATCTCCGCGCGACGGTGTCGAGATAGGGAAACAAGCTCTCCGTCCCTGCTTCAGTTTACAGTTCGAGTCATGGTTTCTTCGCCGCCACGGTCACACCCGTCCATGCCGGCGGATCGGACGCCGGGAAGGACTCGAGGCTCGCTTCGAGCACGGGATCGAAATCTGTGTGATCGGGTGCGGACAATTCCACGGCGCCGTCTCGTTCCACTGCGTGTTGCAGGCTGTGGTCCGACTTTCCCGGCTTCTGCCGAGCGTGGATGCGAAACGCCCCCGGTACGTCAGCGCCCTTGTAAAGCTGATGTCTTTCGGCGCCCCGCCAACGATTGTGGTGGGCACGGGCCGGGGCGTCTTCGCGAACGATATACCTCCAGTCGTTATGTTCAGCAAAATCGATGGCGCTTTGCCGATCAGGAAATTTGAGCCGTATCGAACGATAGGGATCGTCGCTTGAGGTATAGCCCATGAGCGGCTCGATCCAGAGCGGTCGCGATGGCTCAAACTCGAGCACCCAGTAATTCGGCCGGGGCGCGGAGGTCATCACCGAGCGCGCCGGCCGGTAGATGATGGCCGTCGGCACGGCCCACGACCTCATGTCGGTCCCAGGCACCTTCGGTGGAAAGGGAGGACGATTATGTCCGAGCATTGCCGTTTTCCTTCTGATGTAGTTCCCTTTCGGAACTACCGAACTCAATCCGGTCGAGATGTTGCATACGGTTCGAGTTTCGAAGAATGGCTTCATGCGTTGTACGCCGATTCCCGGCAGCAATCTCTTCGAGGATATCTCTGCGCATCGCGGAGGTCATTTCTGCGACAGCTTTCATGATATTTGATCCGTCCTCTGAATTTAGTTTTCCGTCCCGCAGACCCGAAATCAGGGTATCAAGGACATTCTCGAAGGAGGCGATGACGTCAGAACTACCCAGCACGGCCAACTTGTGGTTCAAGACGCGCAATTCATCAATCAGGTCGTCGTTGTGCAGAGCGGTCTCCACGATTTGGGCGACCTTCTCGATGCAGGCCATGTAAATATCATTCTTCTTTTGAAGGATGATGACCTGTCCTTCCTTGCGAAGCTCCAGCTCAGTTTGCCTGTTCAGCAAGACCGCTGTCAGATAGATTGTCGCAACGGCCCCGAGAAACACCAGCACTACTTCCCGGGCGAAGGGTACGGGCTCGCTCTCGACGAACATCTCGCGAAAAGCGAGATATGCTGCTCCCCCAATGGCGATAGAGAAAAGCGCATAAGCCAGGTCGCGAGCTCTATACATAGAACGCCTATATACAGGTTGTTTGCTGCCGTTAGACGGACTGCCATCATTCATCTCTGCAATCTCCCGCAGCTTGATTCGGGAGATTGTGCGCCGCCGTCTCTTCTATTGGCTTGTGCCGCAAGAAAACAGGCGTCGGCCCAGAGCCAAACGGATTGAAGCCGACGCGCAAACATCGCTCGAAGATCGTTTCATCCCAACGAGTGAGATCGTCGTCTTCGTCGCCAACGGATCGGTGGTGTTCGGTCGCCACGCTCACGCTTCACTGGGTTTGTTCATAATGTCACTGGAGATGGAGCCGTCGGATCTACGAGCGTTGCGAAGCCGGAGGCCGAGCAACACCATCATCACGCCGAAGAAGGCAGCGTAGAAACCGAGGAGCCAACCGAGCGCGAGAAAGGTCTCGACCGGGCGGGTGAGCAACAGCCAGATTACGGCGACGCTCAGGGCAACCGAGACAAGACCGCTTAGAATGAGCCAGATCTCGCCTTTGATTTCCTTCCGCAGTCGGATCGCCGCGACGATTTCGAAGATGCCGGAGAACGCTGACCAGAAAGCGATGCTCGCCCAGAGGAAAGTGGCCAGCACCAATGTAGCGACGAAGGGCGAGACCACCACAATGACACCGGTCGCAATTCCAAGGATGCCGCTGAACATCAGCCAGCCCCAACGTTCGCCCTTGCGGAGGTGCCGTACGGCGGCAATTAGTCCGAACACACCGTCGGCAAAAGAGAACGCCCCGAAGACGAGCGTCAAGGCGAGGAGCGACTCTGCCGGCATGATGAACGCCAGCACCGCAATCAGAAGCGCGAGAACGCCTCGGAGGACAAATGCCCACCAGTTCTTGGAGAGGCTGCAAAGCAGATCCTCACTGCCCCGCACACTTTGTTTCGCCTCAGTGTTCATTTCTCCTCCTCCTTAAGTTTTCAGAAGTTTCCTGGAACCGAGTTGCGCCGGCATTTTCTACGCTCATTACCGAGCGCGCCGGCCGGTAGATGATGGCCGTCGGCACGTCCCACGACCTCATGTCGGTCCCCGGCACCTTCGGTGGAAGGGGAGGACGATTATGTCCGCGCGTCATGACGCTTCTCCCTTCACGTCGCCCAGGAGACCCCTCTCGATCCGATCCCGATCCAGAAGTGGCTGCGGGATGCGCGACGATTCCCTGAACGTCCCGGCGGTGTCAGCCGGGTATCCGGACGCCTGCATCTTCTCGCGAAGCTGCGCCCGCGCGGATTGGGCGATCCGTCGGACGTCATCTTCCGGAATGCCGAGGATTTGGGAGACGTGCTCCGCCGTGTCGTTCTCCAGATCGAGCCGCAGCAGCACCCTGCGCCACAGCGCCGGGAGCGCCGCGACGGCCCGGTGCAGCGCCAGTGCCTCCTCGCGCCGCGCCGCTTCGGCCACGGGATTGGCGGCGGAGACGTCGGCCACGAGGTCTTCCAGACGCAGGGCTTCGTCGGGCTGATAGAACTCGAACATCTCCTGGTCGGCCTCGGTCGGATCCTGCGCCGGGGCCTCGGGCTCGGAGTCGAGAGAGGCGGCGCTATCCGGCAGCGCATGGCTGGCCTCCCGTGCCGCAGCGTCGATGATCTCGAAGGCGAGCCGCGTCAACCAGTTGCCGACCGAGAACTCTGCCGGCCGCTGCTCGAACCGCTTAAGGCCTTTCAGGATCGTCGCATCAACCAGATCACCGACATCGAGACGGCCTTCGCGGACCGACCTGCTGGCCTCCAGGTAGGTCAATTCGCGCCTCACGGTGTCGTAGACCGCATCGAGATGATCCTCAATCAGGCCGAAATAGAGTGTGCGCCGTTCTGCCTCGGCGATGTCCTGTGCAGGCGGCAGCAGCGCCTTGATCCGGGCGCGGCGTGCGGGGCGCTTCCACTGCGGCTCGCCCTTGAGCAGCGCCACCTTCCGATCGACACGTCTGCGCAGATCGGCGAACGCCTTGCGCAGGACAGGTTCGATCTCGAATCCGTCCTCCTGCGCTGCGATCACGCCCGAGGGCAGTTGCAGCCGCAGGCTGGCGTGGATGCGGGTCTTTCCCTCCGTCTGCGACACGGAGATCTCCAAACGGGCCAGCTCGGGTCGGAAGCGCTTCAGATGACTTTCAAGCTGCCGGACCTCCTCGGCGATCACCTCGGGGGCGCGCTGCCGCCCGTGGCGGTCGAGATTACGAAATGCGGTTCGAATCTTCATTTTCGCTGACTTTTGCGTTGGAGGTCCGGCCGGAGATGGTCGATGTGGCCCGTGTCCGGCCGGGCCGCTGGTATCAGGCGGACGGTTTTTGTTCGCCAGACGAGCTCTTCAGTGACTTCTTGTCGGACTCATCTGCACTTGGCTTGTGTTCTCTGTTCGCCGACTTTCGCTTGCCCTTTTGGCCTGGGGCGCCTTTCGACTCGTCGGCGTCCTCGCTCGACGTCTCGGCAGCCTTAGCCCTTTCGAGCTTCTCGAAGACCACCTTCTGCTCGTCCGCCGACCAGGCAACGCGTACCTTGTCGCCGTCCGCGATACGTCCCGAGAGGATCTCGCGAGCGAGCTCGGTCTCGAGTTGCGAGCGGATCAGTCGCCGCAACTCGCGAGCGCCGAATTCGGGGCGGAAGCCGACCGCGCCGAAGTGATCCACGACACTCACGTCGTATTCGAGTTCGACGCCTTGGGTCAGGGCCGTGCGTTTCACCCGGTTCAGCTGCAACTCAACGATCTGGCGGATCTCGGCATGATTCAGCGAATGGAACACGATGATCTCGTCGATCCGGTTGATGAACTCGGGCCGGAAATGTCCGCGCAGCACCTCCATCAGTTCGGCCTTCTGCTTCGCCTCGTCGAACTCCTGCGTCCCGCGCTTTTTGAGGTTGCGCTGGATGATGTCGGAACCGAGGTTCGAGGTGGCGATGATAATGGTGTTGGTGAAGTCCACCACGCGGCCCTTGCCATCTGTCAGGCGGCCATCGTCGAACACCTGAAGCAGGATGTTGTAGACATCCGGATGCGCCTTCTCGATTTCGTCGAGGAGCACGACCGAGTAGGGCCGACGGCGGACCTTCTCGGTCAGCTGGCCGCCCTCGTCATAGCCGACATAACCCGGAGGCGCCCCGACAAGCCGGGCGACGGAGTGGCGCTCGCCATATTCCGACATGTCGATGCGGATCATCGCATCCTGATCGCCAAAGATCACCTCGGCGAGGGTCTTGGCGAGCTCGGTCTTGCCCACGCCGGTCGGCCCGAGGAAGAGGAAGGTTGCGGTCGGGCCGCGCCCTTCGCGCAGGCCCGCTCGCGCAAGGCGAACCGCGTCGGCGACGGCTCGGATCGCCTCTTCCTGGCCAATAACGCGCTCGTGCAACTTCTCCTCGAGCTTGAGGAGCTTGTCTTTCTCCTCGGTGGTCAGCTCCGTGACCGGAACACCAGTGATCTTCGAGACGATCTGGGCGACATGGTCGACGCGCACTTCGGCCGTGGCCGATGCCTGGTCGCGTTTCCAGACTTCCAGTAGCTCGTCCAGTTCCTTCTGCTTGGTTTCCAGCTCTCTCTTGAGTTCCGCTGCCCGGTCGAACTGCTTGCGGGCCGCGGCGTAATCCTGCTCGCGCTTGATCTGTTGGACCTCGGCATCGAGCTCCTGCACGTCAACCGGGCGCGCGGTGGCGCTGATCTTCACGCGCGCGGCGGCCTGGTCGATCAGGTCGATCGCCTTGTCGGGCATGAAGCGGCCGGTGATATACCTGTCCGAAAGCTCTGCCGCCGCGACGATGGCTTCGTCGGTGATCGTGACCTTGTGATGGGCCTCCAGCGTATCACGCAGACCGCGCAGGATCATGATCGTCTGCGCGACCGTCGGTTCGTCAACGTAGACCGGCTGGAAGCGGCGTTCGAGCGCGGCGTCCTTCTCGATATATTTTTGATACTCGTTGAGAGTCGTGGCACCGATCAGGTTCAACTCGCCTCGCGCCAGCGCCGGCTTGAAGGTGTTGGCGATGTCGAGCCCGCCTTCACCGCCGCCCTGGCCCGCGCCCACAATCGTGTGAATCTCGTCGATGAACAGGATCAGGCTGTCCTTCTCCTCGGTGATCTCCTTGAGAATCTTCTGGACTCGTTCCTCGAACTCGCCGCGATATTTCGACCCGGCGACCATAGAGTTGATGTTGAGCTCTACCAACCGCTTGTCGCGCAATGCCTCGGGCACCTCGCCAGCGACGATCCGCTGCGCCAGCCCCTCGACGATGGCGGTCTTGCCCACGCCGGGCTCGCCGATCAGGACGGGATTGTTCTTCTTGCGCCGGGCCAGCACTTCGATCGTCGTCTCGATCTCTCGAGCGCGGCCGATGACGGGGTCGAGCTTGCCCTCACGGGCGAGTTTGGTCAGGTCACGGCTGTATTGGTCGAGATCGGGCGTGCTGGAGGGGGCCTCCACGCGGCCTTCCTCGGCGCCCTTGCCGACGACCTTCGTCACCTGCTGGCGCAGCGCCTGCGGCGTCAATCCGTATTTGCGGAGGATCGACGCGGCGAGACCCTCACCCTCCTCGGCGAGGCCGATCAGCAAGTGCTCAGGACCAACATAGGAGTGGCCCAACTCGTTCGAGGCGATAAAGGCCCGGTTCAGCGCGTCCTTGAGGCGCGGACTGACGCCGATCTCGCCTTGCGGCTTGGCATCGCCGCGCTTTGCCTCTGTCTCGATCTGTTGACGCAGATCGTCCACATCGACCTTGAATTGCTCGAGGATGGTCTTGACGACCTCGGAAGCAGTTAGGGCCAGAAGCAGATGTTCGGTATCGACTTCGCTACGCCCGAACTCTCCCGCCTTTTGCGCCGCTTCCTGCAAAAGCTTGTTGCCCTGCTCGCTCAGCCGGTCGGCGATTGTCCGTCCGCCCCCGCCGCGACGGACGCCGCGCCGGGGGGCGGCATCGTCGAAGGTTGCGTCAACGGCATCGTCGCCGCCCGCAGACCCGAGCGCGCTTCCCGCCAACGGGCTGTCGCCGAAGAGGCTTCCGAATCCGCTGTCGCCGAAGAACTCGTCGAGCAGCGAGTGCCTTCCAAAGAGCGATTCGAGCGGCGACGCGCTGCGGCCAGACCGGCGCACCATCTCGCGATAATGCTGATCGCACAGTTCCATGTCCTGCACGCGGCCGTTGACCGAGGCCCGGACGCGGGCCGTCGCCGGGCGGCCGCAGATGTCGCAATTACCGTTTGCCATTTGTGTTCTCCCTTCGCTCATCCAGTTCGATTTGTTCGCGCCATCCGCGCCGCTAAAGACGTCATGCCGCAACCGCTTCCGTTCTTTTCACCTTGAGGCCGATTTCCTTCAGTTCGGCCTCATCCAGCGTTTCTCGTTGCAAGAGATCGCGTGCAGACTGCTCAAGAAGACCTCGGTTGCTTTCAAGAAGCGCCAGCGTGCGCTTGAAGACGCCATCCACGACCTCGCGCACCTTCTGGTCCATGCGCTCGGCCGTCGCCTCGCTGTAGCGTCGGTTGAGCCAGGACGCCTGATCGCCGGTCCCGAGGAAGCCCGGGCGTTCGCTGTCGTAGCTGCCATTGCCGAGATCGGGATCCATGCCATAGCGCGCGATCATGGCACGGGCGATGTCGGTGGCCTTCACCAGATCGTCCGCCGCGCCGGTCGAGAGATGGTTATAGACGAGCTTTTCCGCCGCCCGTCCGCCCAACAGCACCGCGATCTTGTTCTCGAGCTCCTCGCGCGTCATCAGGAAGCGGTCCTCGGTCGGCCGCTGGATAGTATAGCCAAGCGCGCCAATGCCGCGGGGGATGATCGAGACCTTGTGCACGGGATCGACGCCTGGCAGGGCCATCGCCACCAGCGCGTGCCCCATTTCGTGATGCGCGACGATCTCGCGTTCGCGCGGGTTCAGAACGCGGTTCTTCTTCTCCAACCCGGCGATAATGCGTTCCACGGCATTGTTGAAGTCGTCCATCGTCACCGCATCGGCCTTGCGGCGTGTGGCGAGCAGCGCCGCCTCGTTGACCAAATTGGCGAGATCAGCGCCCGAAAAGCCCGGCGTCAGTGCCGCCACCTTCTCGGCATCGACGTCCGGGGCGAGCTTCACCTTCTTCATGTGCACGCCGAGAATCTGCACGCGGCCCTTCTTGTCGGGCCGGTCCACCAGAACCTGCCGGTCGAACCGGCCCGCGCGGAGAAGCGCAGGGTCGAGGATCTCGGGCCGGTTGGTCGCGGCCAGGAGCACGATGCCGACCGACGGGTCGAAGCCGTCGAGCTCGGTCAGAAGCTGGTTGAGCGTCTGCTCGCGTTCGTCATGTCCGCCGGCAATCTGGCCGGCCGAGCGCGCGCGACCGAGGGCATCGAGCTCGTCGATGAAGATGATCGCGGGAGCCGCCTTGCGCGCCTGCTCGAACAGGTCGCGGACGCGCGCGGCGCCGACGCCCACGAACATCTCGACGAATTCCGAGCCGGAAATCGAGAAGAAGGCGACGCCCGCCTCTCCGGCCACCGCGCGGGCAAGCAGCGTCTTGCCCGTCCCTGGCGGCCCGACCAGCAGGATGCCCTTGGGAATGCGCGCGCCGAGCTTTCCGTATTCCGCCGGGTTCTTCAAGAACGCGACGACTTCCTCGAGTTCGGCCTTGGCCTCGTCCACGCCGGCGACGTCGGCAAAACTAACGCCGGTCTCCTTCTCCATGTAGACCTTGGCCTTGCTGCGGCCGACCTGCATGAACCCGCCGAAACCCTGCTTGTCGGCAAAGCGGCGGAACAGGAACATCCAGATGGCGAAGAACACGAGCGCCGGCGCCACCCACGAGATCAACGTGCCGAACAGGGTGTTCTGCGGAACGCCCGTGATCTCGACGCCGGCCCGGTCGATCCGCTCGAGGATGGCGGGGTTCACGACGGTCGTGACGAACTGCCTCTTGCCATCGACCGGTTCTGTGAAGCTGCCGGTTATCGTATCTGCTCCGACTGCGACGGAGGCGATCTTGCCGTCATTGAGATACTTTTCGAACTGGCTGTAACTGATCGGTGCGACGGACTGCCAGCTGGCGATCAGGTTCTGGATAAGGATCACAGCCACAAATGCCGCGACCCAGTACCAGATGTTGTATTCGGTCCTTTTCTCCATGGCAGGCTGTCTCCCTCTAGCGTGACAGCCGCGCACGTATGCGCTCCAGAAGCACAAACAGAACGCGTCTCTCTTCGGGCGACAGATCCCGCAAGATCTCATCTTCCAGCAGCAGCTGCCGCGGCTCGAGGTCCCGTATGGTAGATCTCGACTTCGCCGTTATCGTGACGATCTGCGATCGCCGGTCGTCCGGTGAAGGCGATCGCTCGACCCAGCCGCCACACACCATGCGATCCACCAGTTGGCTGGCCGTCGCGTTACCGACCTCCAGCCGGGCCGCCAGGTCGCCGATCGTGAGGCCATCCGCGTCGGCAACATGATTAGCAGCCATCCAGGACAGGCGTGTGAGCCCGCTGTCGCGGATCTCGTCGTCGACGCGCTGCTGGATGAGCTGAGCGACCCGGTGGATCGTCGTGCCGATCAGAGCCTGCCCGGATGAGATCATCGGTGGTCCTCCAGTTCTATGTGCCAACGATCATCATATGTGCAGGCCTCCGGTTTGCCAGCATAAATTTTGTTTGCATCGTATCGGGCTGAGCGTAGGATCGACATGCCCGAGAGCCTGCCGGCGCGAACCTCCGCAAGAACCGCGCGCACGGCTTGATCGGCGTTGCGCTTCAGCTTCAGGAGGTCAGCAATGCTCTATCCAACACGAATCCGCCGCAACGATCCCTTCGTGCTCATGCGCTCCATGATGCGCGATCTCGAAAGCGGCTTCTGGCCGCCGGTATCCCGCGCGGCATTCCCGGCGGTGAACGTCTGGCAGGGTCCGGATGTCATCGCCATCACCGCCGAACTGCCCGGGATCGAGCCGGGCGAAATCGAGATTTCCGTTAATGACAACGTCCTGACGCTTTCTGGCGAACGCAAGGCTCCGGAGGTGCCCGAGGGTGCGCGCTGGCGCCGCAACGAGCGCGGCCACGGTAAGTTCGCTCGCGCCATCCGCCTGCCGTTCGCAGCCTCCGATGACCTGGTCGAGGCAAGGATGGTCAACGGCGTGTTGAAGATCGTGATTGCCCGGCCCGAGGAGACACGGCCGAGGAAGATCGAGATCAAGGCAGCGTGAGGGGAGCTGGAACGATGAGCACCGACATTACGCAAGCCACCGAGAAGACGGTGACGGACGCACCCGAGACGGCCGCAGGCCGCCGCATCTATCGCCCGCTGACCGATATCATCGAGACCGATCAGGGCGTCTCCATGATGCTCGAGATGCCCGGCGTCGGGCCGGATCGCGTCGAAATCACGCTCGAAAACCGTGTGCTGACGATACGCGGCAGGGTCGAACCGATGAAACCCGAGAACCTGCAACTTGCCTACGCCGAATACGGCGAGGGCGATTTCGAGCGGGCCTTCACCCTTTCCGAGGACTTCGACCCTGACAGGATCGAGGCTGAGATGCGCAACGGAGTTCTGACCTTGACACTT
Source organism: Roseomonas sp. TAS13 (assembly GCF_001950415.1). Taxonomy (NCBI): domain Bacteria; kingdom Pseudomonadati; phylum Pseudomonadota; class Alphaproteobacteria; order Acetobacterales; family Roseomonadaceae; genus Roseomonas; species Roseomonas sp. TAS13. Next base: position 1,091 of record NZ_BDLP01000034.1, on the reverse strand, counting down.
CCCCGAGCCGCCGAACCGCAACCGAAAAGGATCGCCGTCAAGGGCGCCTGAAAACCGAAGGAGACCATATCATGCAGATCAAGGACCTCATCCCCTGGGCGCGCAAGGACGGCGCGCCAGACGCCAAGAGCAGCGAAGACAACCCGATTGCGACGCTCCAGCGCGAGATGAACCATGTGTTCGAAAACTTCTGGAATCGTGTCGGGAATCTCGAGTGGCCATGGGGAAGCGGCGAAACAAGATCCGACATGGTCGAGACCGACAACGCGATCGAAGTCTCCATCGAGCTGCCAAGTATGGAGATGAAGGACATCGAGGTCACGGTCAACGACGACATGCTGACCGTGAAAGGCGAAAAGAGGATCGAGCGCCAGGAGGAGAAAAAGGGATACTATCTCTCTGAGCGGAGCTACGGCGCGATCTACCGGACCATTCCGCTGCCCCCAGGTGTGGATGGCGAAAAGGCGCAGGCGTCCTTCAAGAACGGCGTGCTGACCATCAAGCTTCCCCAGACACCGGAGGCACAGGCGAAGGTCAAGCGCATCGAGGTCAAGAATGGCTGATTCGTCTCATTGCGTCTTCGCCGACACCCGACGCCCCCTCTGATCCATGTGATTTCGGGTGTAATACAGGTGCCAAAACCCTAGGGAATCCGGTTCCCTGGGGTCATTTTGAGGAGAAATCGCAATGGAAGGCGCCAGACCGGCCGGTTTGACCCGCGAACAATGGTCGGCGATGACGCTCTACGAGAAATTCGAGCAGGTCGTCATCTTCCTGCTCAGTGCCATCATCGCCGTGGTCGTGATGGCGTCCGTGTGGGCGCTCTTCAGGGAGGTCGTTAACCGCCTGGTCCTGGGCGCACTCGACACGCTCGATTTCACGACCTTCCAGGTCGTGTTCGGGATGATCTTCACCGTGGTGATCGCGCTGGAGTTCAAGCGGTCGCTACTGGTGGCGACTGAGCGCAGGTTCGGAATTCTGCAGGTGCGAACGGCTCTGTTGCGGAAATCGGCGTTGGGGACGCAGTTAGGTCTTTGATGTCCTGATCAGGTGCGCGCGACGGTATCGGGCATGCCAAGGGCGTTGAAGGT